>DASYIN010000034.1:0-34123 GCA_035997505.1 Steroidobacteraceae bacterium
GTAAGGTGGATCACCAATACTGCTCGGCCGGCCGAATTTCGACAGCGCCGCCCAGCCGCGCCGCCGGGATCTTCGTGGCCAATGCGATCGCAGCCTCCATATTGTCAGCTTCGAGCACCAAATACCCACCGGCGCCCTCAGCCAGATAGGTCCCGCTTTTCACTTGGGCCTCTCCGTCTCTTACTTGCACAGTCTTTGCCGCGCTGGGTAACCCCAGCGGAAGCCCCGGCGTGACGCCCGCCGCGTTGGTCGCGGCCGCGTAGTCCGTGTAAATGGCCTTCTGTTCTGCGTCCGGCAACGCCTTCCAACGGTCCGAACCGGGCAGAGTTGGCGTGGGCCCCTGATAGATCATGAGTACGTATTTCATATAAACCTCCTTCAACTCTATGACGGATTGCCGGCTATGAATGTGACGACTTGGGCGTGCGGGAGCTGCAGGCGCGGTGGCAGAGTCGAATCGAATTTACTTTCCGGCCGTACAAGTGGCTATCCGAGCGAGTCTTCTCCCTTCCAGGCGCGCATGACGCTGGCTGCGTCAGGAACGCCGCAGGCATGGCGAAATGCCACCGCCAGCATGATGGCGAGCCGCCGTTGGTCGGAGCGGTCTGCCAAAAACCTTTGCTGAATCCGCCGTAAAGAAGCGAGAGGATTGCGTTGCGTTTTGGCCATGGTAAAGGACATGAACAACCCGATGGTGTCGGCCAAGGCGGGCGCGGCGGCGTGGCACGATTCCCAATCGAAAATCCAGATATGGTTGCCATTGCTGACCATATTGGCGAGTCCAAGATCGCCGTGCGCGCGGCTCAGTTCCGCTCCTAGCGGCAACAAACCCAGCAGCTGCGCATGAAAGGATTGGTGCTCAGGCCGCAGCGCCTGCGTGTATGCGGTCCACCAAGACAGCCTCATGATCTCAAATCCGCCAAACCACTTGATCTCTCCACGATATTCTGCGGAAAGCTCTGAACTGTCGCAGTCTGCAGCCACCTTCAACGGCTTCGCGGCGGCCGGCAGGGGCTCCATGATTAAAAAGCTCACGTCTTCAAAGCGTCCATGGTGTAACAGCTTCGGCGCACGAATTCTCCGCAGCGGAAGTTGACCGAGAAAGCTCAAAGCGTCCGCCTCGACCGCAAGCTTCGCCTGGTCGTCATGTGTGAACGCAAGTTTGACAAAAGCAAACGCCTGCAAATTCGAATCCAGCAGATGTACGTATAAGCGCCGGCGCGAAGGCTGCGTCGGCCAAGTCACGATGTTATGCGCGATGCGCTGGCCAAGGTGAGCTTCAACTTCGGCGCACCACTTTGCAAAATTAAAGCGAAATTCGCCGCCGACGGGATTGGCCCGGCTTACGGCCGCAAGGCGCGCGGCGCCGAGTCGAATCAGTACCGATGTCCACATACGGTAAAGCCGCCGTTTGCGGGTAAAAGGCTGGTATTTGGCAATTCCGGCAAGCGATGCGGCTTTCGAAATCTGGGGGACCGCGAGCACGTCGTGGCCGCAGTGTTGAAATACGAGGTATGCTGAATTCGATTGCGGGAGTTGGTCCGCGCCGAGGATGAGCAGTTCTTGACCGGGATTTAGCGCCATTAGGGCTGAAGGGGCGGTACGGGCGAATTCATGCGATCCCTATCGAATTAAGGTCTGTTTAGCGGCCTGCGCCAACCAGCCTAATAAATGCGATTTGCAAAAGCTAGGCTGCGCTCGCCAGGGGGACGCGATGGCGGCATTATCTGACAGAGAAAAGCGGCCGAATGCCCGCCACGGCCGCTATCTCAAAACCTCAGAAACGCCATGGCAATGCTGAATTCCAGAAGCTAAATTGAGGGGCTCGCAAAAATAAAATGGGGAGTTTCCCCGCTTCGCCGAAACCCCCAGCCGCGTAGCTTATCCCTTGCCCGGAATCCTCCGGGGGATTGCAAGGAGTAAGTGTCAATGTCTTCTTTAAAGCTCAAATTCATCCTCGCGTGCTCGCTCGCCGGGTTGCTCGCAGGCCCAGTCAGCTCGCTAGCCGCGTCCACAGGCAGGCTCGATGATTTGCCTTCCCGCAAGGTCAAATACGGCGATCTCGACCTCAACCGCGACGCAGGTGTCGCCGCCCTGTATTCGCGCATCAAAACCGCGGCGCGCGAGGTTTGCCAGCCAATGGACATCTTTTTCTTGAATTTGGTGCGGCAACAGTACAGCTGTAGCCAGGGTGCCATCGCCCGGGCAGTTGCCGATGTGAACGCGCCGCTCTTGACCAGTTACTTTCTGGAAAAGGCCAGCGCGAGCAACGACCGTTAATGGTGCTAGTACGATGAGAGGACGGTGCCGCACACCGTCCTCTTATTGGCGTGAATCAGTCGCGCTATGCATCGGCTTTCAGAATTCCGAGGCCCATCGCGGCGGCGACGGCCTCGGTGCGGGATCGAACTTCGAGTTTCTCCAGAATTGAAGAGACATGATGATCGATGGTCTTTGCCGAAATATGCAGCCGCAGTGCGAGCTCGTTATTGGTATGGCCACGCACCAGTAGCCTCAAGACCTGTACCTCGCGCGAGGTGAGTCCCGCGGGATTGCCGCGGGTTGAGGCACGGGGCCCGCGTGGAATTCCGCGCACTCCGCGCTCGCGCAGCCGCTGCCGCACAATCGCCGCCAATGGCCCGGCTCCCAACCGTTCCAGAATCATCAGTGATTCGAGCAGGGCGGCCTCAGGTCCGCTGGCCAGAGCGAGCGCGCGCTCATACGGCGCCTCGAGTTGTCGCCACGCGGCGGCCGCCCCTTCCCAGTCACCCTGAATCATCATCGCATAGGGCTCGGCAAGGTCGGTGCAATCCAGCAAAGTGGGATCGGCGAGATGTCCCCAGTAGACAATTTCTCCGCGCAACCATGGATCGCGATGCTCCCCGGCGGCTTGCAAGGCGATCCGTGCCTCGCTCGCGACGCGCTCCAAATCGCCGCGGTACCAGGCCACCTCAGCGCGGGTCGCCGCTATTCGGCCGATCCGCTGCAATTCAGACGTGGGCAACGCGAGCTGCGCCGCTTCATCCAGCAACGGATCCACGCCTGGGTCTCCGCGCCGCGCACGAACCGTTGCGAGTACGAACAGCGCAGGAATGCGTTGCGCAGTGGCGATGTCGCCGCAGTCCATTAGTTCCGCGGCCTCGCGTGCAGCCTTGTCCCATAAACCCACGTTCAGCGCGAAGTGGGCGCTAAAGGCGCCCATGTAGGCCAGCGAATCCTGCACATCGTGCACCTCGCAGTATTCCATGCCTGCTGCAATGTAGCGCCTTGCGGCGGAGGCGAGCCGATCGCGCACGGCGGAGCTCACCAGGTTGGCATAGGCGCGTCCTGCGTGCTCGTGCATATTGTTCTCGAGCGCAACCGCCAGACTGAGTTCCAAGTGCGCAAAACCAGAGGCGTCTCCCGAGCCCACCAACGATGTGCCCATGTTGTTCAGCGCATGAGCGCGCACGCCGTGATCGGCAAACTGTGCGGCGAGATCGAGCGCCCGCTGCCCGAATTTCAGGGCCTCGGGTGTGTTATGACCGGTCATGGCCAGCTGCGAGCGCACGCTGTACGCCATCGCCAGGTCTCGCCCCGGCGGCAGCGTTTCGAGCAAGGCGATGGCCTCGGCGACTTGCTGGTTGGCCAGCGCGTTTTTACCGGATTTCCAGTGCTGGCGGCAGATCACCAAGAGCATCCGCGCCTGTGCCGAGACATCGTTCAGCTCCCGCCACAGCGCGAGCGCCTGTGTAGCTGATTCATGCGCCGCCGCGACCTGATTGGTGGTATTGCATTCGGCGGCATGCAGCTCATAGAGCTGCGCCCGCTCGAGATCCCCGATCGAGCCGCACCGCCGAATGGCAGTCTCTAGATGCGCCACTGCTTCCCGATGCGCACCGGCAAGCGCCGCCTGGCGCGCCGCACGCGGTGCGTATTCGATCAAGGCCTTCACGTCTTGCGCTTGCAATGCGTGATGCACGAGTTGCGAAAGATCGGCTTGGTGCTCGACGAGACTGCAGAGGATTCTTTGATGGAGCGCCTGGGCGCGTGAGCGTGGAATCGTGCTTTCGACCGCGAGCCGTCCGAGTTCGTGACGGAAGGCGAGCGCCTCGTCCCGATACTTCAATAATCCGCATGCCACGGCCTGATCGGCGGCATCGCCTGCATCGCCCAAGATAGTGCGAATCACCCAAGGCTCTGTGCGGCCCGGCAGCAGAGATACCAGCTCCGCGACCTCGCGGGCGCCTTCGGAACACTGCATCAGCCGCGCCAGCACCGCATCGCGCACGGTTTGCGGTACGGCATCCTTGGGCGCTGACAGCAGCTCGCGTACGAAAAACGGATTTCCGCCGGTGACTTGATGGACCTCCATCGCGTCGCGCGGCGAATCCTCGATGAGTTCCTCGATGGCGCGCAGCGACAGCGGCGGCATCGGAATGCGTGTGGCGTGCTGGCCCGTCAAGTCACCGATGACCGCCCGCAGCAGATGCCCGGGCGTTTGCTCATCATCTCGATAGGTCGCGATCAGCAGGCAGCGGGTGCGCTGAATTCGGCGTCCGAGAAAGCGCACGAAGTCCAGGGTAGCTTCGTCTGCCCAATGCAAATCCTCGAGAACAACCAGTGTGAGAGGGTGGGGCGGCGAAAATCGCTCCAACAGCAATGAAAAGAGCCGCTCGCGCGAGGACGAGGACTCAGGAGCAGCATCGGGTGGCAGCGCTAAGCCGGCGACCAGTTCATTGACGGGGCCCAGTACCCGGGATGTTTGCAGGGCGTCCGAGTGACCCCAGAGCACTCGTGCCGTGCGTGCCGACTGCCGGGAGAATTGCTCCACCAGCGCGCTCTTGCCGGCGCCTGCCTCGCCGGCGACGAGCGCGATTTTCCCCGCTCCCGTTCCTGCCTCGTGCAGGAGGCGGGTCAGTTCTGCCAGCTGAGTTTGGCGTTCCAGAAGTTCCATTGGTTGCGGAGTATCCGTCAAGGCGCGGCCCTTGGCGAAGGGGTGGCCTAACTTGGGGGTCTTGGGCACGCAATTTGGGTAGTCCGCCCGATTCACCCTTGGGAGACCGACCGTATCTTGATGACGTAATAGCCCGCTGGCCAAAATACACGGAGAAGACGATGCCACGCTACATAGTCGAGAGAGAGTTTCCGGACGGACTCCAGGTTCCCATTGACGACACCGGCGCCAAAGCATGTTTGGCCGTGGTCGAGAGCAACATCGCGGACCAGGTTACCTGGGTGCATTCGTACGTGAGCATGGACAAGAAGAAGACGTTCTGTGTCTACGACGGACCGTCCCCGGAGTCAATTCGCCGCACCGCGGGCCGCAGCAAGCTTCCGGTAGGGCGCATCACCGAGGTGCGCGTATTGGACCCCTACTTTTACAAATAATCCGGTACGACCGGGAACAGGAGATGAGTATGAAAATGTCAGTGAACAATCCGATGAATCGCGGCAAATGGGCCTTGCTGCTGCTGGGCATTGCGGTCGCGGCGATGGCCGGCGATATCGCGTATTCCCATCCGCAGAGAAATCCTCCGACGCTGATCGAGACGGTCCGCCACGCGACGGCGCGTTTTCGGGATGTCAATGTTGCCCTGGCGGAAGGCTGGGTCCCGGCAACGCCGTGCGTCAGCGGGCCCGATGCCGGTGCGATGGGGGTCCACTTTGCCCAGCCCGCCCGTCAGGCTGATGGCACCGTGCCGCCCGATGCGCCCCAATTCTTGATTTACGAGCCCATGACCGACGGCTCAATGCGCCTCGTGGGTGTCGAGTTCTTCGTGCTGGTCACCGACTGGGAGAACAAAAACGGCGCCGGACCTGCCGTGCTGGACGGCAATCTGATGAACCTGATTCCCTTTCCGAACCGCTATGGATTGCCCGCCTTCTACGAGATGCATGTATGGGCGTGGGAAGACAATCCGAAGGGGACGTTCGCCGATTGGAACACCCGGGTGAATTGCGATCGCGAAGTCGTCCGGACCGCTGACTAGCCAGCACGCAATCTAAAGGATTGGAGATCGACCGCGCCAGACCGGCGCGGTCTTCTCTTTTCGCCATCAGGCAGGGGGCGAGTCAGGCAGTGGCGGCCAGGAGCAATTTGGTCGGCACGTCGCAGATGACTGAATTGCCGCCGTTGACGGCGCGCGAGAACGAGAGTCTGCCGCCGATCGCGCTCGCTCGAAATCGCATCGTCCGCATCCCGAGACCTGTGCGCGTGTCGGCATCGACCGCAAAACCCTGACCATCATCAATGATCGAAAGCTGCAGATCACCCGGGCGCGTGGAGAATTCAATGTCGATATGCTTCGCACCGGAGTGTTTCAAAGCGTTCTGAACCGCCTCCTGAGCGATACGATACAGGTGATTGCGGATCTTCAATTCGATCAAGGGCGACGCTTCGTGACGACTCTTGAATTGCACTCGGACACCGCTCATCGAGCTGCGTTGCGCCAGCAAATTCAGCGCCGCATCGAGATTGCCGTCGGCATTGGTCAGCGGCGAGAGACCTTGCACGATTCGGTGTGCGTCTTGAATGCAGCTCGTCGCCAGCAACGCCAGTTGGTCGAGGTCATAGGAAATCGCGTCCCGCTCCTTCTGTGCCCGATTCGCGAGCGCACGCACGGAGAGCGCCAGTCCGGTCAGTTCCTGCCCAAGGCCATCGTGCATTTCTTGGGCAATGCGCCTCTGCTCGCCGCCGATGGCCTCCATCAGCGCTTGACCAAATGCGCGCCGTTCCGTGACGTCGACAGCAAACACCAATTCGCCCGGCTGGCCGCCGCAATCGATTGATTGCGTCCAAACCTCCACTTCGAGCACGCGGCCGTCTTTTGTCAGGTGCTGCGTCTCGAATGGTTCCAGCGGCAGATCCGCGGTCACGTACGCATCGTGGATCGGCGGCAGCACCGGTTGCTTCGCGCTGACGGAAAGTATTTCCACACTGCGCGACAACAACTCCTCGCGGCTCCAACCATATTGGCGCGTGGCCGCGTCGTTCACCACCAAGAATCTCAGGCTGTCGCGGGAATGCACCCACAGCGGCTGGGGACTGCCGTTGAAAATTTGCGCGTAACGCTGTTCGGCGCGCAACACCTCCAGGGTGGCCGATTCGCGCTCGCCGAGCAGTGCCGTAATAATGATGCTCAGGCCCGACAACGAAGCAATGAATGACCAAATCGTGACGAGGCCCTGCAGCTGATCGAATTGCGCGAAGGCACCGATGCTGAACGCCGCGCTGATCGCCGTCATGGTCGAGATTGCAAACGACGCACCGGCCGCGATCACGAGACCGAATCGCATGGCGCTCACGACAATCAGAAGGATCGCGAACACGACGATCAACGGTCGACCTAGGGTCCCCGGCGCCAACATGATCGAGGCACAGCATATGAGCAGGCCGAGCAGCCATACCCCGGCTTGCGCCCAATGCGCAGCGAAACGTTCAAAGCTATTGCTACGGTACGCCAGCAAGAGGGGGCCTACGAGCAGCGCACCTGCGGTGGCGTTGCTCCACCAGCGAATCCAGTGACTCACGTCCGTGGCGAAATCCTTCATTCCCGACAGGTAGTAGCCGGAAAGGCTGAATATCGGTGCCAGAATCATGCCCAGACTCACGGCCAGGATGAAGATCAGCACATCCTTAGCCCGTGAAAATGACGAGTCGAATCCGCCTCGCTCCAGCAACCGAGCCGAGCACCACGCTCCGCTGGCAAGGCCTATGCCGACCCCGATGGAGGCAGGCAAAGGCTCGTGAATCCACAGTACGATCGCCATCCCGGCGAGGAAAACAGCCGGCCAGACTCGTCGGCCATATCGATAGGTGGCTGCGACGGCGATGCCGTTCGGCAGATACGAAAGCGTCAGGCTTCCCCCGAGTCGCTGCAGCGAAATTCCGATGGCGGCAACGGCGACGATGGATACGAATACAACCAGGAGGCGGAATACTTTGGTTGTGATGCGGTCCTGAACGAGCATCGAAATGCCTCTGGCGGGATAGGCGCCGCGTCATTGTAGGCTGACTCTTTACTTAATTCGCGCAAAGATTACGCATACGACTTATTGCTTCGCAAATGGCCGATTCGCGCGGCGGCCTTCCGCGAAATTTGCTTATGTAGCGCGTCGTCCTTGACATAAACAACGCGCGTGTCGCTGCCAAGAGACGCCGATCACGCTTTCATTCTGGGCTCTTCGTCAATATCTTGAGCACCGGTACCGTTCCTGGGAAGGGATTTATGGCAACGCCGATAAATGCGCCGATGGCAGGCGAGATCTGGCATCTCAGCATCGAGGACCTGTTTCAGCCGGTGCAAGAAGCACCTCGTCTCGGTGGGGACGGGCCCTTCGTCATCAATCTCAGCGTGTCGACCGCGCCGATCAACCTGCCGACCAAACCGTTCACCAGCAGCCGCCTCGAGGCGCAGGTCTATCAAATTCAAGTGACCGAAGACGGGCGCACGCGCTACCGCCTGAGGCTCGGCCCGTTTGCCACCGAGGACGAGGCCGACGCCATCCTGACCGAGGTTAGAGATACCTATCCGGGTGCGTTGACCGCGACCGCCAGCTCCTCGGATTTGCGAGTCATCGGCAGCATGCAAGCCAAAGCCGACAACCGGCACCCCGTGCAGAAGCCGGCCGGCGACGTCGTGATCGACAAGGCCGTCTCGGCAAAAATAGCCGCGAGACCCTCGGCACCCGAAAAACCCGTGCCTGAAAGGGAAGCCGCCAAGGCAGAGGCCGAAATATCCATCGATATCGCGTGGCCCACGCCGGCGCTGGTAGTCCCGCCAAGCCCGCCGCTGAATGCAGCGCGCGCACCGTCCCATGCCGCGCCCGAAACGTTGCCTGCTGCGCCGGTATCACCGCACGCCGCTGCCGCGCCGCCTGCCGCTCCCGTGCCCCAGTGGGAATTGCCGGAATTGGATGTTCCCTTGCCAACCGTTCAGAAACGCCCCCACGTGCCGGCCACCCCGGTTCTAACCGAAGTCGCGACTGCGGCGCCCAAGGCTGCCGCGAAGATTGCCGCGCCGCTGACTCTCGTTGACGCGCCCACACTCACGGAAGTTGTATTGCCTGCCAAGGCGCATGCGTCGAAAAACGCCGCGAAGCGCGCCGCCATCGCAGCGCCCGTGCTGACCGAGGTGGTGCGGCCAAAGGCTAAGACACCGGCTGCACCTGCAAGCGGTGCATCGGGCGCGAAGAAGGCCGCAGCGATCCCAACCGCCGCCGCGCCGCCCGCCGCCGCGCCGCCCGCTGTTGTACAGGCGCCCGCCGCGCCGCGTGCGACACCTGCGCCGACATTACCGCCCGCAGCGGCGTCACCTCCCGCATCGACGTCTACGCAGGCGACGACATCCCGGCCCGCACTGCCGTCGATGCCGGTACGGACCGCACTGACGGCGTTGCTCGCGCAGGCGGCCCAGACCGTGCCCACCGCGCCGTCGACTCCGGCTGCGGCAGCAACTGCACCAACGCCCGCGACCGCACCAACGCCCGCGGCTGCGGCAGCCCCTCAACCACTCGCCGCGCCAGCGCCCAAGCCTGCGCCGACGAAAAATGCCGCGCCGATTTCCGCCGCGAAGCCGCAGGCCCCGGTGGTTCAGCAATCGATCGCCAGTCCGCGCAAATCCGCCGCTGCGAGGTTCCGAGCCTTCACGCAAAAAGCGACGGGGAATAAGCTCACATCATTGCAGCATGTGGTCGTCGCGACTGCACCGGTGCCTGCGCCACGCGAAGTGAAGAAGCTCGACGAGCCCCTGGAGAGCCTGGAATCCACGCAAACCCTCCGCGCGTTGACGCCGGTGGAGCTCGAAGATCACGCCGCAACGAGATGGTTCGTCATTCAATTGGCGTGCGCGGATCATGCATTCGATCCGGACGCCGTACCGAACTTGGATATTTTCAGCGAGTATCGTTTGTATTCGGTCGCGGGACTCGATCAGGGCCGCGTCGTGCACGCGCTCCGCCTAGGGTTTTTCCGCGAAGAAATCGGCGCAGTCGCGGTCGCCAGCTACCTCGGTGCCTATTGGGACAAGCCCACCATCAAACGCGTGAGCGTGGCCGAGCGTGAGCGCTTTGCCGATCAGCGGGTGGAAGCGCGCAAGGACGTCGGCGCGACCGGCAAGCACGCCGTCATCGAGATCACGGACGAATTGGTCGCCCGGCGCCGCCGAACTTCCAAGACGCCCGCGGCATCGAAGCCACCACACCGTCCGATCTGACGCCGAATACGTCCGGGCGCTGTCCGCTTTGTCCGCGGACAGTGTCCGCGCCTTCTCCCGCGGGCGCGGACAAAAAATAATTCCTTACAAAATAGCCATTTAAGACGCGAAAAGGATTTGGCACGGCTCTTGCTTTGCTGTTGGTGGGGAATTATCCCCGATGCACAGCAAATTTAGGAGACGATCATGAACACCCGAATTTCCGCAAAACTCGCCGCCCTCGCGATCGCCCTGATGATGAACACGTTGATCATCGGCGGCGTGGCCTACCTGTTCGAGGCGCAGACTCAGCAGCATCTGACGGTGCTGTCTTTTGCAAAACAGCTCGCTCAATTTCAGTGGCTGATTTGAACCCAGCGCAAATGGATGTGGCCGGACCACCTTAGGGCTAGTATTCGCTATCCACTTAAGATCGCGGAAGGCATGCACATGGTCAAATTGCGGTTCCTGGCATACGGCGCGGCGATGATGATTTTGCCGCTCGCCCACGCGAGCGCTCGCGCTGAGTTCACGATGGCTCAGGTACTGCACTATCCATTCGCCGCGGAACTCGCCTCGGCGGAGCATGGCGATGTCATTGCCTGGGTGTGCAATCTCGACGGTGTACGCAACGTCTGGATTGCACGCGGACCGAGCTTTACGCCGACTCAAGTCACCCAGTACCGGGAAGATGACGGACAGGAAATCACGCAACTGACCTTCTCGCCTGACGGCACACACCTACTGTTCGTGCTGGGCGGCGACCATGACGCCAATTGGCCCGCGGAGGGAAATCTCTCGCCGGATCCGAGTTCCTCGCCGGAGCAGCCGGTCACGGCAATCTGGGCGGTGCCCCTGAACGGCGGGACGCCGGTGAAAATCGATGAGGGCGATGAGCCGGTTATTTCCGCCCAGGGACAGGTCGCATACACCAAGGATGATCATGTCTGGGTTGCCCCGCTCGAGGGCGGCGGCAAACCCGCGCGCCTATTTTTCGATCGCGGCAAGGACAGCGAATTGGCTTGGTCGCCAGATGGAAGTCGATTGGCATTTGTATCCGATCGCGGCGATCATTCCTTCATCGGGATTTTCTCTTCGAAGAAGACTCCGCTGGAGTATCTCGCGCCCTCCACCAGCAAGGATATTTCACCCGTCTGGTCGCCCGACGGTACTCGAATTGCATTCGCGCGCCGTGCCGGCGATGGCGGACCGCCGCGTCTCGTGCTGACACGGGCGCCGCGCCCCTGGTCAATTTGGGTTGCCTCGGCAAGCGACGGGGTCGGTCACGCTGTATGGAAGAGTCCGAACACGCTCGCCGGTTCCTTCCCCGACGTTGCAGGAGAAGCCAACCTGCATTGGGGAGCAGGCGATCGCATCGTTTTCATGGCGTATTTGGATGATTGGCCGCACTTATATTCCGTGGCGGCGGCCGGGGGCACGCCGGTCCTGCTCACGCCGGGCGCCTACATGGTCGAGCATGTTGCGGAGAGCCGCGACCGCCGCTTCATGATTTATGACGCCAACACGGGCGCCGCCGCCGGCGATGATGACCGGCGCCATCTGTTTCGCGTGTCCGTCGATCATCCCGGTTCAGTCGCGTTGACGTCGGGCGAGACGTTGGAGTGGACTCCGGTTGCCGCTGCCGCAGACCGTATTGCGTTCGTAGCCGCAAGTCCGCAGCAGCCGCCGACTGTGGCGATGTCGAGTCTTGACGGATCACATCGCACGTCGCTGGTCGCGGCGACCAACTCAGAGTTCCCGCTTGCGAAGCTCATTGCACCCAAGCAGGTGACATTCAAGGCGGCCGACGGGACGCTCATTCACGGACAGCTGTTCGACACGAGCGGCGCCAAAGCCGGCGAGAAAAAACCCGGTGTGATTTTCGTGCACGGTGGGCCGCCGCGCCAAATGCTGCTCGGTTGGCATTACATGGATTACTACAGCAATGGCTACGCTGTGAATCAGTATCTGGCGGCGCATGGGTTCGTGGCGCTGTCCGTGAACTACCGCCTCGGTATCGGCTACGGGCGTGCGTTTCATCACCCCGAGCACGCGGGCTATGCGGGCGCTGCCGAATATCAGGACGTGCTGGCCGGCGCGCGCTTCCTGCAGGCGCTGCCCAGCGTCGATGGCAAGCGCCTGGGTATTTGGGGCGGATCGTATGGTGGTTATCTCACGGGTCTCGCCCTCGCGCGCAATTCCGACATCTTCAAGGCCGGGGTCGATTTGCATGGCGTGCATGACTGGTCGCGCCTCATGGATGAACTGACTGGAAAGCAGGCGACCCGTTACGAGAAGGGCGACCGCGAGAAGGCGATGCAAGTGGCTTGGGAAGCCTCGCCCGATGCGCAAATCGAGAACTGGAAATCGCCCGTGCTATTGATCCAGGGCGACGACGATCGAAATGTGCGATTTCAGCAGACCGTGGATCTTGCGCGGAGGCTTGAGGCGCACGATGTTGCGTTCGAAGAACTGGTCCTGCCCAATGAGATTCACGGCTTCTTGCGCCATGCTTCTTGGATACGCGCCGACGAAGCTACGGCAAAGTTCTTGGCCCGCACGCTGGGTGTCGCCGGAGAATAGCCGGAACCATCGCTGGTTCTGAGCGTGTTATTGGTTCGCGCGTTGCCCGAGGCGCTTGCGGCGTTCGGCGAGCGTATACACTCGCGCTTGCTCGGGATTCGCGGCTTCACCGTCGGCGAATTCTTGCATCTGCACAACACTGGGCAGAAGCTGCGGATCGTTTTGTTCCGACAATCTTGCGGCGTGCAGATCACGAAGCGCCGCTTCTCTGCGCCGCTCAGCGGCACCGTGCTCGCGCCAACTGCGGTATTCTGCTCTGACGTAGACGACCGACAGTCCGATTCCGCCCACAATCACCGCGATCAAGAGAACATCAAATCCCATTCAATCACCCTTCAACGAAACTTGAAGCAACGATGCGATCGACGTGGGGGTTGCCCAATTGATTGCAAGGTGCTGCTTGTAATTTCTTGACACTATTTTACCGTCCATGGGGCGGTTAGTAAAATCACGCAAGCGCGCGGCCAAAATGACGATTGCTGCATTACGAAACGCGATCGATGTGTACGTATCCGATGTCGCTACCGTCCATCCGACACCACGTTCATTTACGCTGCGATGCTTGCGGCCGCGCTCAGCATCGCCATGATCGGCGGCGCCCGCGCCGCTCCGCGTTCGCCCGCGTCCGACTCACGGTGCGAGGGGGACGAACGATTTACGATGCAAAGTCGCCGCAGATCAACTAGCGCCGCCGGTATACAATTGCCTGCATGTCCAGGGAGGAGTGGCGAGCCTTAAGCGAACACCTCGACCAGGCCCTCGATTTGTCCGATGAGGAGAGGGTGGCGTGGATCGTGGATCTGCGTGCACGCGAGCCCGAACTCGCTGCGCAGGTCGCCGAATTGCTCGAAGCGCGCGCACGGCGAGGCTACTCCGAATTTCTCTCCGGTCCCTCGCTGTTGCCCGAAGGCGCAGCCATGGCGACGCTGACAGGGCGGCGCGTGGGGCCGTACGTGATCGACGCCGAGATCGGCCGCGGCGGCATGGGCACCGTCTGGCGGGCAAAACGGGATGACGGCCGATTCGAGGGATTCGTCGCCGTCAAATTCGTCAACGCGGCTTGGATAGGGCAGGCAGGTGAGCAACGATTTCGCGTCGAAGGCAAGTTGCTCGGCAAGCTCGATCATCCCAACATTGCACGGCTGTTGGACGCCGGATTGCTGGATGATTCCCAGCCCTACCTGGTGCTCGAATATGTGCAAGGCGAGCCGATCGACGCGTACTGCGTCCGAAATGCCCTCAAGGTCGAAGCGCGCGTCAGGCTCTTTTTAGATGTTCTCGCCGCGGTGGGGCATGCGCACCGCTATCTCATCGTGCACCGGGACTTGAAGCCCGCCAACATTTTTGTCACGCGTGAGGGCACGGTCAAACTGCTCGATTTCGGCATTGCGAAGCTGATTGACGCCGATGACCCTGCCGCCGCGCTCACACAGTCGCGTTTAGGTCCGTTGACGCCGCAGTACGCGGCGCCCGAACAGTTGCTCGGCGACCCAGTGACCACTGCAACCGACATCTACACGCTGGGGCTTGCTCTATATATATGTCTCACTGGAACACATCCGGTGCCAACCACGCGTTCCAGCGCAGAACTCATGCATTCGGTCCTGACCGAAGAGCCGGCGCGCGCCTCTCGTGTCGCGGCCAGCGCGGGCGTCGAGCGGAGGGCGATCGAGGGGGATCTCGACAATGTTCTCGGCAAGGCGTTAAAGAAGAGCCCATCCGAACGGTATTCGTCTGCGGGCGCGTTTGCCGATGATTTATGGCATTACTTGAATCACGAACCGGTCAGCGCACACGCGGACAGCACTCTTTACCGAATTGCCAAGTTTACGCGCCGGCACCGAGCCGGCGTGATCGTGGGATCGCTGGTTACGATGGCCTTGGTTGCGGCCATTGCATTCGGCCTGATTCAATTATTCGAAGCACGCGCGCAGCGCGATGCTGCGCAGTATGAGGCGGCGCACGCTTCCGCGCAGGTCGAACTTTCGCAGTTTTTGTTGAGCGACGCCATGAGCCAAGCGCCACGAGAAGTCCTGGGAAGGCGACTCGGACGTGCGCGAGCGCTGATTCAGCGTCGGTTTCGAAACGAGCCGGCCATCGAGGCGTCTTTATTGATGGGCCTATCCGGGCGTTTTATCGACGCCGGCGACTACAAGGGCGGTGCCGACGTGATGAACGAGGTTGAGACAATAAGCCGCAGCCTCGATGACCCCCACCTCAATGCCGATATCGCCTGCAGCAAGGCCGAGGATGCAGTCGAAATCGGCGATCTCAAGGTGGCGCACGAACAGGAGGCGATTGGTCTCTCCAATCTGCGCCGGCTCAAAGGCGTCGATGCGGAGCAGGCATCCGAGTGCGCCATGGCGAGCGCCTATATTGCGGAACGGGAACGCGACTATGCCAAAGCGATCAGTGCGATTCGCGCGGCGATGACTGCGCTGGAGAAAGCAGGCATCACGCGCACCTCCCGCTACACCAGCATCGCTCATGAATATGCACGGTCCCTGTCGCTCGCGGGAAACTATCGGGCAGCATGGTCCGCCGAACAAAGCGTGATGCACATCGTTGCCGACGTGGGGCGCGATGACAGCGATGCGTATTATGCGATGGTCAATGTCGGCAGCACGGCGCTGCTCGCCGGCGGGCAGCCAAAAAAATCGCTCGAGTTGCTCGAGACAACGATTCAGCGAACGCTGCTGGCTACACCCAACGCCAGTCTGCCTTTTTACTTGAACGCCTCTGTTTTGCTCGCGCGGACGGTCGCGGGAGCGCCAGGCGCCACTGACGGCGGCTTGATGCAAGCAGCCGACGACGCCGAGAAGCAAGGCTTGGCATCCGTGATCGCCGTCTATCGCGCCAGCGCGGTAAACGCCGCGCTGGATCGAAACGATATTGCCACGGCCGACGCTGACTGGACCCGAATTGCGCCCTTGGCGCAAAAGTATCTGGCCGATGCGGCGTGGCGGCGCGATGCGCAGCTGCTACTGATGGCGCATTCACGCCTGTATTTGGCGAAACAGGACCCTTCCGCTGCCCTCGAGACGATTCAGCAAGCGGCCAACCTGACGCCGGCGGACAAACAGGACAGCGATCCGGAGTGGCAGCAGATCCTTGCGCTGCGCGCGAGGATTGAACTCGCCCAGCTAAACTATGCAGCCTCTGCCGCCGATGCGCAGATGGCCGTGGAACGAGCCCAACGCGAAGCCATCGACCCGAAGTCTTCCGCGTGGGTGGGTGAGGCGCTGGTCTTGCGCGCTCGGAGCGAAGCCGCCAGCGGAAATACAGCTGCGGCGGCGGCCAGCGCACGACAGGCCCTGCCGCATTTGCAGCAGAACCTGGATCCATCGCACCCGTTGCTTGGGGAGGCTAGCAAGTTGGCTAGTGGGACCAGGCTTGCTAGCGGGGCCAAGCACGCTAGTGGGACTTGAAGTTCACAATGGCGGTGTTACCGCCGCAGATCAGGACGCCGACGCGCTCGCCTTGGGCCGGCACATATTCACCGGACGTCAGCGCCGCGAGCGCCGCCGCGCCGCCGGGCTCCGCCACCACCCGGAGTGTCGACCATAGGCGTCGCTGCGCGTCCAGGATGGCCTCGTCCGACACCAAAACACTCTGTCTGACGTAGCGCTGTATGACGGGAAACACCAGTTCCCCGACGCGCCGCGGCGCCAGGGATTCGGCGGCGATGCCCCCGGCTTCCGCATCGACAGGACGGCCCGCTTCAAGTGCGCGCGCGAGCGTCGGCGCCTTGACCGGTTCGACGGCGACTATTTTAATCCGGCCCGCATACCAGGCGGCGAGTCCGGCGATGAGTCCGCCGCCGCCCACCGCGACCATCAGCGTATCGATGCGCGTTTGCTCCTCGAACTCCAATCCGACGGTTCCCTGACCCAGCATGGTCTCGCGCTGATCGAAGGCGTGGATGGGCATCGCTCCGGACGAGGCAACCCAGGCCTCGCTGGCGGCCAGAGCATCGGCGTAGCATTCGCCGCCGACCACCAGTTGCGCGCCGTACTCGGTTATCTGCTGAATTTTTGCGGGCGAAGCGATGCGGGGCACAAAAATCTTCGCGGGCACCTTGAGCTTCATGGCGGCGAACGCCACCGCCGCCCCGTGATTGCCGCCGGAGGCCGCGACCACGCCTGCGCTCGGAATCTTGCGCTTCAGCAAGCTGGTAAAGGCGCCGCGCGCCTTGAACGAGCCGGCATGCTGCAGCAACTCCAATTTCAACACCAGCGGCGCGGCGGCCACGCCGAAATCGGCGGCGTCGACTTCGATGATGGGCGTGCGGCGGATGTGGGGCGTGATGCTCGCGTACGCATCGCGGATGTCGGCGGCGGAAATCGTTGCATCGTTCATATGGATCCAAAAACGCAGTTGACTAGCTATTCGTCTGTTGGCAAACTAACTATATGATTGAATTGCATGCAATTCAAGCGCTCAGCAACGACCGGCGTCTCAAGATCCTCGAGTGGCTGAAGCGGCCGCGGGCGAATTTTCGGCCGCAGCTCGACGGCGACCTGGTCAAGGACGGCGTCTGCGCGGTCTTGATTGCCGAAAAGCTCGGGATCAGCCAGCCGACTTTGAGCGAACACATGAGAGTTCTGCGCCAGGCGCATCTGGTGCATTCGAAACGCATCAAGCAGTGGACGTTCTATAAACGCAATGAGGCGCGCATCAGGGAGATCAAGCGATCAATCAGCGGCCTGTAGGAGAGACGTTGAGCGCATCAATTCAGGTTCGTCCGGTTCGCAGCGATGATTTTCCGCAGTGGCAGGTTCTGTGGCAGGGCTATAACGCCTTCTATGGCCGGTCGGGCGATACCGCGCTTCCGCCGGACGTTACCCGAATGACCTGGTCGCGTTTTTTCGACAGCGACGAGCCCATGCATGCGCTCGTCGCTGAAGCAGCGCACGGCTTGGTCGGCCTCACGCACTTTCTCTATCATCGCAGCACCATTCAAATTCCGCCCACCTGCTATCTCGCGGACTTGTTCACCGCCGATGCGGTGCGCGGCCAAGGCGTCGGCCGCGCGCTGATCGGTGCAGTGTGCGAGCACGCCAGGCTCGCCGGCTCGCCACGCGTTTATTGGCAGACGCATGAAACCAACGCGGTTGCGATGCGCCTGTACGATCAGGTCGCCGAGCGCTCCGGTTTTTTGGTGTATCGGCGATCGGTGTGAAGTCGCGCCCGTCAGGGCACAGTCGCGGTGCGCACGGTCCATCCAAATTCGCCATGCTGGAACTTGTCATACCAGGTGCCGGTAATTTCGTTATTAACCAGCTTGCCCTGAATGGTCACTTCGGTATCGGTGCTGCCGTCGGGATAGTGCATCTGCACCCGGTTCATGAATCCCAAATGCGTGGCCTGCTTGCCCGTAATGTTGTTGGGATCCGACATGTTGATCACAGCATGGCTGTGGTTTCCAAAAGGATCCACGCAATCGATGCTGCCATCCTTGTTGATCGTGAGTGTCGGCCGGCCGATGATGCCCGGCAACACAATGGACGTGGCCCACGCCGGGTACGGGCCGCCCGGCACCAGCACGATCTTAAGCGCGCGAGCGGCGCTGGCCGGGACCGCAGCTTTCGGCGGCGGCGCTGCCGTGCGCTCCAGCTTGCGGCTCATCATTTCCGCCTCCGCCGCATGCATGCCCTTGGGGAAATTTTTGGCGTAAGCGGCAAAGTCGGCCGCGTCACCGCTGGACCTGATGCCCTGCCAGTAGGATTCATCCAACTCCGCCGCGGTGGGCACATGAATCGATGCGGCGGCGGCAGGCGCGGCGCCACCGCCGACAGCGGCGCCCGGCGCGCCCGGCCTGAAGAAAAATTTGCCCAATGACTGGTCATAAAGCGCGGGTACCTGTTCGTGATTGACGCTGTGCGCAAGTTCCACCACATCACTCTGCACATCCTTGAGCAGCACGCCCGCCGGCACGCCGGGCTTGCGCATCTCCTGGATCAGCACACGAGTAAAGACCCCGTTGGGACTTGAGTCCTTGGGCCCGAGGTTATCCAGGGCCGCTTGGCCGGCGCCCGCCGAATACATGATCATCTGCCCCGTGGCGGGCGTCACCGACGCGAGACCACGGCCGCCGATGGCGCGTCCCGCTTCCTTGAAAGGGTTGCTGCGGCAGGCGTCGATGATGGCCAACGAGAAGCGTGCTTTCTGTTCGGTGAGATCATCCAGGATCCGTTGCAGCGGAATGGCGTCATCCGCCACCTGCGCTTCACTGTCTGCAGTGATATCGATGGGAATGAGGTAATTCGAGCCGCCGAACTGCACCCCGTGTCCTGAGAAGTAGAAAACCACCTCATCGCCGCCCTGGACCTGCGCTTTGAAATCCCGCAGCGCGGACTTCATCATTTTTTGATTCAAGTCCTGCTTGAGCGTGACGTCGAATCCCACCGCCTTCAGTTCCACCGCGATGGCCTTTGCATCCGCGCGCGCATTCCTCAATTGCTGCACGTTCTGATAGCTGTCGTTGCCGATCACCAGCGCCATGCGCCGCGCCTGAACCTGCGTGGCGAGGAGGGCAATCAGCACACCGAAGAGGGCGGCTCGGAGAATAGGGGGCGCCACGGCGACTACTCGAACACGATTCGCGGAAAGTAGAACGACACCGTCCAATTCGGCGCATCGACGATTTCACTGATGCGCAGATCGCCGCACACGCTGCACAACATATAGGCGTCGATCGCCGCCATGCCCTGCTGGTGCATGAGCATATCCACCGTGGAGCGGACGGCGGCACGCGCCGCGTCCATCAGGTCCGGGCCAATACCGGTGGCAACATCGTATCCCTTGGCGTCCAAGTGGCGGGTGACAGGGCCAGGCGTTCTGAAACGGGGAAAGGTCAGCGGGGTATGCTTGAGCAGTTCGAATTTCAGCGCCACGCGCATCGGGCTCTCGATGGCAGTGCCGCATACCTCGCCATCGCCTTGCGCCGCGTGCGTATCGCCCACCGAAAACAGGGCCCCTTCAACCTCGACCGGGAGGAACAATTCGGTGCCTACGCCCAAGTCCCGGACATCCATGTTGCCGCCGACGCGGCGGGGCGGCACGATGCTATGCAAGCCAGGCTCCGCCGGCGCCACACCGATTGTGCCGGTGAAGGGCTTCAAGGGCACCTTGCCCCACCGGCCGAACAGCGCGGGTGCGAGGGTATTCGCGTCGTAATGCCAGATGTGCAGCGCGGGTTTCTTGAAGTCCTCGGCCAACAGGCCGAAGCCCGGGATGTTCGCGGTCCAGCCCCACCCCGAGGGCGCGAATGACAGCAAGGTTACCTTGAGGATGTCGCCGGGTTCGGCGCCGTCGATATACACCGGCCCGGTCACGGGGTTGATCTTGCCGAAATCCATGCGCTCCACGTCGGCGACCGTGGATTTCTCGTGTAGCTGGCCGCCGGAAGCATCGATCACATCGAATTCCAGCGACTCTCCCGGTGCGATGCGCGTCACGGCGGCAATGCTGCGATCCCAGCCATGATGCCGTTGGTGGATGGTGTGTCGGTGTGCAGCTGGGATGGTCATCGGCGGCCGGACCTGTTTTTTCGCATTGTACGGAATCTTAAGAGGGTTGCGCGACTCCAATCATAGCCCGCCACCCGTCGAGTCTTGGGATAAACTGCGCATCAAAAGGAGCGCGCGCGCTTGTCGATTGAAGAATTCGGATACAAGGAACAATTGCACCGCGCGCTCACGACCAAGGATCTGGTCATCTACGGGTTGATCTTCATGGTGCCGATCGCGCCGTACTCGGTGTTCGGCTTCGTCTACAACGACGCCAAGGGCATGGTGCCCCTGGCGTATTTGGTCGGTCTCATCGGCATGTTCTTTACCGCTTTGAGCTACGCCGCCATGTCGCGCGCCTTTCCGCTCGCAGGTTCCGTTTACACCTACGCGCATCGCGGCTTGCATGAAATTGCCGGCTTCTTTTCGGGCTGGCTCATTCTTCTCGATTACATCCTCGTGCCATCGCTGCTGTATCTGTTCAGCGCCGTGGCCCTGAGGCCGGTGCTGCCGGGGGTGCCAGCCTGGGTCTGGCTCGCGCTGTTCATCTCCTTCAACGCCGCGGTCAACCTGGTCGGCATCCAATTCACCGCACGGGTGAATCGTTACATGCTGGTGTTCGAATTGGTGGTGCTGGCACTGTTCGTGGTGGTGGGATTGATCGCACTCTACGGCGGGATGGGCGCGGGCAAATTGACCCTCGCGCCGATTTACAATGCGAAAGTGTTTTCCCTGGCGACCGTGGCCGGAGCCACCTCGATCGCGGTGCTGTCGTTTCTCGGCTTCGACGGCATCTCGACTCTGTCCGAGGAAAATCGCGCCGGCACCAATGCCGTCGGCCGCGCCACGGTACTGTCCCTGTTGCTGGTGGGCGTGCTGTTCATGCTGCAAACCTGGATCGCGACCGACTTGAGCGCCGGCATGCACTTCTCCTCGCCGGAGACGGCGTTCTACGAAATTACACAACGGGCCGGTGGCACCTGGCTGCGGCTGATCACGATCCTTGCCATCGTCATCGCTTCAGCGATTGCCAATGCCATGGCTGCGCAGGCTGCGGTGTCGCGCATTCTGTTTGCCATGGCACGCGACGGCAAATTGCCCGCCGTGCTGGCCAAGGTGCATCCCCGCTACAAAACACCTTACGTCAGTACCCTCGTCGTCGCGGTGATCTCGCTGCTGGTGGGATTGCTGTTTGCCAAGCGCGTCGACGATCTCACCCTGATTGTCAACTTCGGCGCGCTCACCGGTTTCGTGCTGCTGCATCTCTCGGTCATCAACCATTACTTGATCCGCCGGCGCAGCGGCGATTGGCTGCGGCATCTGATCTTCCCGGTGATCGGCCTGTCGATCATCGTGTTCGTGCTGTACGAAATGGATCGGGCGGCCAAAGTTCTCGGGCTGATCTGGATTGGGATCGGCGTCTTCTACTATCTGCTGCTGACGATATGGCTTAAAAAGCCTGCCGCCTTGAAGGTTTGACCGCAAGACCGATGACGACACTGGACGAAACGGAGGCGCCGCACGAATACCAGCGGCCCACCATTTGGCAGTTGGCAGTGCCTTCCATCATGTCCAACCTGATGTTCTCGATGGTGGCCATGGTGCAGACCAAATTCGTCGGCAGCTTGGGCGCACCCGCTGTGGCCGCGGTCGGCGCCGGGCAGCGAGTGTTCTTTGCGCTGCAGGCGCTGCTCATGGCAATCAGCGTCGGAACCACAGCGCTGGTGGCCCGATCCTGGGGCGCCGGACAGCGCGAAGAGGCCAGCCGCATCACGTCGGCATCGCTGATGCTGGGCGCGCTGGTGGGTTTGGTGCTCATGTTTTTCGGCATGCTGTTCTCGCACCGGATCGCCGGTGTATTTGGCTTGGACGAGCACTCGGCGCAGCTGGCTTCGAGCAATATCTTTTGGCTTGCGGCCTTCATCATCGGCTTCGCCATCGACATCATTTTATCGAGCGCGCTGCGCGCCGCCGGCAATGCCTGGACCCCGCTGCTGTTCGGTTTGGCGGTCAATCTGGTGAATCTGCCGCTGCTGTATGCGTTCATCCTGGGCAATTGGGGCGCGCCGCGGATGGGCGCGGCGGGCGCACCGTTCGCATCGGGCTTATCGTTCGTCCTGTGCGGCGCCGTTCTGGTGTTTCTGTGGATGCGCCAGAAATTGACCATCAAATTCCATCCGGGCGATGTCTTCAAGAAAATGCGCTATCAGCGCCTGCTGCACATCGGCTATCCCGTGGCCCTCGAGCAACTGGTGCTGCAATTCGGCTTCTTCTTGTTTATGTCGCTCATCGGTCATCACTACGGCACTGAAGCCTTCGCCGCCTACAACGTCGGCGTCAACATGCTGAATGCGGCCATGGTGGTGGGGAGCGGCTTTTCAATCGCCGGCGCGACCTTGGTGGGGCAGCACCTGGGTGCGGGTGATGTGGACGGAGCGGCGCGCAGCGGTTGGCGCGCCTGCAGCATGGCGGTCGCGGCGATGTCCCTGATCGGCTTCCTCATTTGCTTCAACGCGCCCGCCCTGGCGCGATTTTTTCTCGGTTCGGACGAGATCGCGGTGCTGCGCACGACGGAGTTCACCTACATCATGGGTGCTATGCTGCCCTTGTTGGGCGTTGATATGGCGATCGGCGGCTCATTGCGCGGCGCCGGCGACACTCGGTTCCCGCTGATCACCTCGTTCCTTGGGCTGATCGGCGTGCGCTGCGCGTTGGCCGCCACGTTTGCGTTTTTTCATCTGCCGGTGGTGTGGGTGTATGCCTCCATCATCGGCGATTACATGTTGAAGGGTTCGATGCTCATCTGGCGCTTCAAGTCAGGTCACTGGAAACACGCGCTGACGAAACGAGTTGCCGTCGCCTAGAGGATAAGAACATGCGTAGCAGAGAAGTCCACTTGATCGAACGTCCGCAGGGACTGCCCACCCTCGAGCAGTTTCGAATCGTCGAAACCGAGGTCGCGGACCCGGAAGAGGGTCAGGTGCTGGTAGAGAACATCTACATGTCGGTCGATCCTGCGATGCGTCCGCGGCTGGCCGGTCCGACCGCGCTTAACGAAGCGATGATCGGCGGCGCCATCGGGCGGGTGCTGATGTCGCGCAACGCCGCCTTCAAGGAGGGCGATCACGTGGAGTCGATGCACGGCTTCCGGGAACACTTCCTCTCAGACGGCAAGGGGCTGTCCACCCTCGATGCGGACGGAATGCCCTTGGTAGCCCATATGAGCGTGTTGGGCCTGACCGGGATCACCGCCTATGGCGGACTGCTTGTCATCGGCGCGCTCAAGGACGGCGAGAATGTGTTCGTCTCCGCGGCGGCCGGTGCGGTGGGCAGCGTTGCCGCGCAGATCGCGAAGATCAAGGGCTGCTACGTCATCGGCAGCGCCGGTTCGGATGAGAAGTGCCGTTGGCTGACAGAGGAGTTGGGCCTCGATGCTGCCATCAACTACAAAAACGGGGACCTGCGCAGCGCCCTCAAAGCAGCAGCGCCCAAGGGCATCGATGTGTATTTCGAAAATGTCGGCGGCGAACACCTGAACGCAGCGCTGCCGCGTATGAACGCCCTGGGGCGCATCGCCGTGTGCGGCATGATTTCCGCCTACAACAATTTCGGCGCAGTCTCGGAACCCGTGACCACGCTGTCGAACATCATTTACAACCGCGTGATGCTGCGCGGTTTCGTCTACTACGAATTCGAAGCGAAGCGCGCACAGTTCCTCGCCGACATGAAAAATTGGATTCGTCAGGGCCGCCTGAAGTACCGCACCACCATCCAGCAGGGCATCGAGCAAGCACCAGCCGCACTGATCGGACTCTTTACCGGCGCGAACACCGGAAAGATGGTGGTGCAGCTGTCGCCCACGAATCGCTAACGGGGCGATCCGCCTTTACGGACTCGTGTAGCCAGCGAGGATATCCCGCCTACCCAGTGAGATTACCCCGCGTACCCAGCGAGAATATCCCGCGGCTATCGAGCGCCCGGCTTGTAGTTCACGAACACCGACTTCGGAATCATGCAGTGCACGCCCTTGCGGATATCGACCACCTGCGACACGCGGCAATCGCCGACGATCGAGGTCAGCGAGTAGGCTTCTTCGCGGCTCATCGGCACGATGGTCTGCTTCGACAGCCAGCTGACGGTCTGCTCGACGGCGATCTTCATGGCCTGGTTCAAGTCCTCATCGAACCCCAGGAAAATCCAATCGGCTTTGGTCTCCGCCCACGGCCATTCGGTCTTCATGTCCTTCCGAACGATCGGTTTGATTTCGATTTCCTTATAGGAGCATTCCAGGGCTGTCAGGTTGACCTCGCCGTTGCCTTGCCGGCAGTGCGAGTCGCCGGTCCAGATCAGGCCGCCTTTTTGGAACACCGGAAAATACATAACGGAACCCACCTGCAACTCGTTTACGTCCATGTTGGAGCCATTCTTCCAGGGACGTAAGGTGCTCGTGCGGCCCTTCGCATCTTTGATGGGCGGGCCCGCCTTGGCGTCGGGCTCATTCGGATCGACGCCGACCGCGAAGGTGCCGGGGAAGGGCTTCAAGTCGATGACGATTCCCGGTTTGAACGGCGTCTGCATTTTCGCGAGATCGAGCTTGTAGTAGCGCACGAAGCCTTCCGGAAATTCCGAGGCAAGCTGGCCGACGGTGGGAAAGTCCTTGCCCGGCACGTTGAAATTGAAGCCGTCCGCCTTGGGCACGATTTTCAGAATGTGAATCTCGAGCGTGTCGCCGGGTTCAGCGCCATCGACGTAGATCGGTCCCGTGATCGAATGAGGTCCGCCGCCCGGATTGGCCTTGCGCAATTTCACAATCTCCGGCATTTCCACGCCCGGTTTGATCTGCCCAAGGGAGTGCGACAGGGTCTCGATGGAGACGGTATCTCCCGACTTGATCGTGAGTTTTGGCTTTTCGTTGACGTCGTACCAACCCCATTGCACGTTCTCGGTCGATGCAGGGAGTACGTAGTGTTTGGACGAGTGGCTGTCCTGGCCCAAAGAGGCGGCTGAGACGCTCAAGGTCACGGCAACCGCGGCAAGGACAGTACGCACTGATTTTGTGAGAGGCCCGACGTTGGTTTTCATGCTGGTTCCCTTGGCTTTCGATGTTTTTAACGCCTGGCACATTTTGTCACATCGAAGTTGCACTGGGGAACGGGCGGAGGTGAGACGATGAGCGAGTATCAAGCTGTCTCGATGTATTCCGGCGAACAGCGTGCCGTCTTCGGTGCGGTCGTTTTGCTGCATTTGCTGATGGGTTATTCACTGTATGCAGGACTAACGCAGAAGATCGTGCGCGCCCTGGCACCTGCACCGCTGAATGTGCGGGAGATCGTCCAACCGCGGGAAGCTGCCAGGATCGAGCCGACGGCGGTCGAATGGAGTAAGCCGACCCTCTATGTTCCGCCGCCGCCGGATCCCGTCTTAGCAGGCGAGCCGGACCCTGACACCCGGCTCGCCGGCACGAGTCCCGTGAAGAGCGTACCTGAACCGACCCCCGCGCAGCCGCGGACGAAGGTCGAGATCGGCATCCGCCCGGATCCCAAGCATCCTCTGAAGATCGGTTCCGAATTCTATCCGGACGGTTCAGTCCGCGCGGGCGAGCAGGGCCGTTGCACGGTGCAAATCACCGTGGACATCGGCGGCCAAGTGACGCATGCGTCCCTGCAGTCGAGCACCGGGTTTCACCGGCTGGACGACGCATGTTTGAACGCGGTGCGCGGTGTTCGCATGATGCCGGCAACGGAAGACGGCAAGCCGATCGAAAAAACCACGGCCCTGCCCATCGTGTGGACGCTGCTGGGCCGTTAGAGACTGCAGATGCGAGCGCAGCCACCCCAAGTGCTAATTGACCCGAAGGAGGGTTACGCGTATCTTAGTTGAATGATCAATCAACGGCCCGGAATCAATCCGGGAGCGCCCGACACGCGCCAGCGTCTGGTACTCGCAGCCATGCAGCTTTTTTGGGAGAAGGGCTACAACTCGACCAGCATTGCCGATGTTTTGCAGACCGCCAAAGTCAATAGCGGCAGCTTGTACTACTTCTTTCCGGGCAAGGTCGACTTGTTGGCCGCGGTGCTCGACATGTATCACGACGGCATCCGGGCGATGCTGCTCGAGCCGGCGTGGTCCGGCGTGGATGACCCCATTGAGAAGATATTCGCGCTGCTCGCCCGCTATCGGCAATCGTTGCTCGACACCGATTGCTTCTACGGCTGTCCGATCGGCAGTCTGGCGCTGGAACTGCATGAGCCCGACCCGGCCGTGCGCGAGAGGCTGGCGAAGAATTTCAGCGCGTGGATCGACGCCATCGTCGAATGTCTGCAGCAGGCGAAGGCTCGCTTGCCAGCGAATCTGAATCGGCGCGACTTGGCCCAATTCGTGCTCACCACCATGGAGGGCGGCGTCATGCAGGCACGCACCTTCCGCGATATCGATTACTTCGACGCAGCTGTTCGGCAACTGCGCCAGTATTTCAAAGGGCTCAACAAAACACGGGAGCAAAACCATGCGTAAAGTGTTCTATTTACTGCTGCTGGTACCAGCCTTTGCGTGCGCCGATCCGGATCCGGCGTATCAGCCGCTCGCATTCCTGGCCGAGCACTGCTGGAAGGGCGTTTTTCCCGGCGGAAAGCAAAGCGATGAGCATTGCTTCAGCTGGGTCTACGGCGGCAAGTTCCTACGCGACCGCCATACGCTGCGCACCGAGGGAAAACCCGACGCCAAGGGCGAGTCGATCTACTTTTGGGACTCCGCTGCCAAGCAGTTGGAGTATCTCTATATCGAGAGCGAAGGCGGGTTCAGCCGAGGACCCGTATCGGTCGAAAGCAACGCGCTGGTATTTCCGGACACCACCTTCGTGGAAGATGGCAAGACCATGGTCTACCGCAGCCGCTGGCAGCGCAGCGGCGCCAACGCCTATGATGTCGTGACCGAATTCAAGTCCAAGGAAGCAGCGTGGGTGCCGGGGTTCAAGGTGCACATGGAGCAGGGCGGGAAGCCGCAGAGCGGGGAGTCTTAAGGATGATCAATCGACGGCAACTCATCGGCGGCGCGGCAGCCGCGGCGATCGTTCAAGGATGGTCTGGCGCGCGAGCCGCGACCAACGCGGCGCGGACCGCGACGACCGCTGCGTATCCGCGCGCGCGGTACCATCAGGCCGTGGTGATCGACGCGCTCGGCGGTCTCGGTGAATTCAATCCCGACGCCCCCGACGACGCGCCGCTGTCGGCGCGCGGACTGAGCGATGCGCGCGAGTCTGGGGTAACCGTGGTCAATTTCACCGTCAACGATGTTGGCAACGGACCCAACAAATTCATGGCGGCGGTGAAAAACATCGCGGACCTCGAGCGCGAACTGGCACTGCATCCCGATGCACTCATGAAGGTGGTTCGCGGCCGGGACATTCAAACTGCCAAGGCCAGCAAACGCGTCGGAATTGTATACGGCTGTCAGGACACCACCATGTTGGAGGCGGACCTGAAGAATTTGCGAGTGTTCGCGAACTTAGGCGTGCGCATCGTTCAGCCCACGTACAACATCCGCAATCTCATGGGCGATGGCTGCATCGAAAACGCGGACGGCGGCCTGAGCAAAATGGGCTACGATTTCGTTGCGGAGATGAACCAGCTGAATCTGCTGCTCGACTTGAGCCACGCAGGGCCTCGGACCATTGCCGAAGGCATCGCCGCATCAAAGGCGCCAATGGCGATCACGCATACGGGTTGCCGTGCTCTCGTAGACTTACCCCGCAACACCCGCGACTCGGAATTGAAAGCCCTGGCCGATCGAGGCGGCGTGGCGGGCATTTATTTCATGCCGTTTCTGCGGGAATCGGGACAGCCGCACGCCGCGGACCTGATCCGCCACATCGAACATGCCGTGAACGTGTGCGGCGAGGATCACGTCGGCCTGGGCACCGACGGGTCGATCTCGGGCGTGCCGATGACCGAGGCATATCTCGCGTACTTCAAGAAAGAAGCACAGGCGCGCGCCAAAGCCGGCTTTGCTGCGCCCGGCGAGAGCGCGGACGTTCTCACCATCGTGCCCGAGTACAACGATCCGCTGCGCTTTTACCGGTTGGCGAACGATCTTAAAGCTAAAGGTTGGCCCGACAGTCGCATCGAAAAGCTGCTCGGCGCGAACTTCGAGGGCCTTTTTGCCCAGGTGTGGGATGCCGCATAGCCGCCCGCGCAATGAGCTCGCTGGCCGGTCGCGTCGCTAGCTGATCGCGTAGACATTCCCGTCGGTGCTGCCGAAATAGATCATATCGCGTTCGATGACGGGCGAAGACAGGACCGCACCGATGCTAAGCATTTTCCATACGCCGATGACCATTTCGTCGTAGAAGTTATCAGTGAATGCGGCTGCATAATTAGGAGCGCCGTCTTTTTGCGTGAGCGCCGCCGCGTTGGTTCTCGCGCCATCCGTGCTGAAAGTCCAAGCGGTGGCGTGCTTGTCGAGGTCGATCGCCATCACCGTGCCGGCGTTCGACCCAATGTAAAGATTGCGCCCGGCGATGGCCGGCGATGAGAACATGGGCCAGTGATGGAAGCTGAGCGAATATTTGAGCACGCCGGATTTGGCATCGACCGCGAGAAATAAACCGGAATCGGAAGTCGTGAAGTAGAGCGCGCCGTCCTTCGCGATCGGAGTGGAAATCACCCAGGAGCCTTTGGTGGGATAGGCCCATTTTTTTGCGCCTGTGAGCGCATCGAGCGCGTACAAATTGGAGTCGCGGCAACCGAAGTACACGATACCGTCGGCAATCGTCGCCGAGGACTGAATTCCAACTTGATTGGCGATGTCGTGATCCTCGCCGGTCTTGAAGCGCCATCGCTCCTGTCCGGACTTTGCGTCGAGCGCGTAGAAATAAGAATCCCAGCTGCCTATATATAGAGTGCCGTTCGCGACGGCAGGGGAGGCATGCACCACGTTGCCGGTGTGAAACTTCCAGCGCAACGCGCCGGTGGCGGTATCGAGCGCGTAAACATTGCCGTCACCGCTGCCGATATACAGGGTGTCTTGAACGATGGTCGGCGAGGACAGATAAAAGTCGAACGGATCCGGCATCGATTCCCCCGTGGGATCATTGCCGTGCAAATGCCTGCCCGTGAAGCGCCGCTCGCCTTCGGTGGCGAATTTCCAGCGCTGCTCGCCGCTCTTGGTGTCGACGGAATAAATGTTTCCATCATAGCTGCCGAAGTACACGCGGCCCTGGTCGACCGCGGGAGACGAAGCGACCCGGCTCCCGGTTTTGAATTTCCAGCGCTGCGCGCCGTCCGCGGTATTGACCGCGTACAAGAAATGATCGTTGCTGCCGAAGTAGGCTGTACCATCGATCACCGCCGGAGTGGAAATAACGGCGCCCTCCGTTTTGAATTTCCACTTGATCCCATGCAGCAGCGGAACGCCGGGTTGGGCGTAGATGCCGCTGTGCTGCGCATCGCCTCGAAACGATGCACTGCTTTGCGAAACAGCTGGAAGGGACAAGCAGGCGCAGAACAGCGCGACCAAGTACTTCATAAGATCCCCATCGATGACGGTGACTCAGCTCCTCATCATACGCGGTGCTGGTTTCTGGGCAATCACGGCAATTAATTGAATTCCAGCAGCAGCCGGCTCCGGGGAAACTATCTGCACGCGACGACAATCTCGATCGTCGCGAAACCACGCTAAAGGAGTCATTCATGAACAGCTTTACCCTCACCGCCGTCGGCAATCTCGCCAAGGACCCTGAGCTTGCCGTCAAAGGCGGAACAACTCATGCCCACATCTGTTTGGTCGGCAACGACTATGCCGGCAAGGACAGCGAAGGCAATGCGCGCGAGGCTGTGACCAGCCTCTATTTCGTGGCTTTCGATGGTCTTGGCGAAGCGATCGCCAAAAACGTACGCAAGGGAGATCAGCTCATCGTACAAGCGCAGGTTCGTGCGAACACCTGGATCGACAAAGACGGCGAGAAGCGATACGACCACTCGTTCGTCATCCAGGGCTTTCGGTTCGGCGCTCCCGGCAGGGCGAAGCGGGAAGAGCTGGCCGCCAGACGCGGTGAGAATGAAATGGACGCGCTGGAGACGGAGATCTGACATGCGGCACCTCGCCTGGCTCGCATTGCTATCCGTCATGATCATGGCGCCCGAGCTTGCGCTAGCCCAAGCCTCGCCCTTCATGACCGGAGCCAGCTCGCTGCAGACAAATATTTTGGCCTGGCTGACGCCGGTGGCCATAATTCTCGTGATGGTGCTGGGCGGAATGGCCATGGCAAATCGAATTTCGTGGGGATGGACGCTGGGTGCGATCGTCGGAATCGCCGTGGCCTTCGGGGCGCCTCAGATCGTGACCTGGGTTCGCGGCATGTTCGGGGTGTAGGGAAGTGAACGAAGCGAACGCAGGTCTCACCACCGATCCACTCTTCGTGGGCGCGACGCGGCCGCCGATGCGCTGGGGTGTGACTTACTCGGCGCTGCTGTTCAACATTGTGTTCAGCCTCGAGGCGTTCCTCCTCACGAAAAACCTGTTGACCTTGCTGCTGTGCGCTCCAATTCACGGCGTTTGCATGCTGTTATGCGCCCGGGATGCGCGCTTCTTTGATCTGGTGCTGCTCTGGGGCCGGACGCGCATGCCGGCGCTGTTTGCCAATCTGCGCTTCTGGAAGGCGAGCAGTTACTGCCCGTTGACGATCGACTTGCCGAATCGGCGCGGACGCCGCATCAGGTGGCACAGGTGATGGCGACGTTGAGACGTCCGGCTGTTCTACAACGCGAGATCGGCGCGGCGGCACGCATTCCCTACGCCGCCCATGTGGCCCCCTCGATTGTCCGCACGGCTTCCGGCGACTACGTACAGGTATTCAGACTGGGCGGCGCCAGCTTTGAGAGCAGCGATGACGATGAGCTCAACAACTGGCATGAGCGCCTGAACGTGTTGTGGCGAAATATTGCGAGCCCCAACCTGGCTCTCTGGTCTCATCTCATCCGCCACCGCGCCAGAATCGACGCCGCGCCAGCGCAGGCCAGCCAAGCCGACGTGTTATTCGCCGATGGCCTGCACCGTAAATACCATCATCGTCTAGCTCATGAAACGCTGATGCTCAACGAAATCTATTTGGCGACCGTACATCGGCCGACTTCGGGGATCGCGACTGGGTTTGTGTCGAAGGCGCTGGCGAGAGCGCAGCGCGACGGCTCGATGGCGCTGATGGACGCGCTCGACGCCTGCGAAAAATTGTCTCAGACCCTGCTCGCTTCCCTGGCTCGCTACGATCCTGAACCGCTCGGCGTCTACCGCGCGGGCAAACTGACGTGTTCCTCCTTGCTCGAGTACCTTGGGCTCCTGATCAACGGCGAGTGGCAGTGCATGCCGTTGCCGGCCGGGCCGTTGAATCAAGCGCTGGCAACGTCTCGTCTGCTGTTCGGCACCGAAGCCATCGAATACCGCCTGCCCAGTGGCACCCGCGTTTCGGGAATGCTGGGCATCAAGGAGTATCCAACGCCGAGCGCGGTCGGCATGTACAACCGTCTGCTGTCCGCACCTTTTGCCTTCGTTGCGACGCAGTCTTTTACTTTTCTCGCGAAATCTTCCAGCCAGTCACTGCTGCAGCGCCAATTCAACCGGATGTCGAATGCCGGCGACTTCGCCATTTCACAGGCTGCCGAGCTCAAGGATGCCTTGGATGCACTGACTAGCAACGAGTTCGTGATGGGAGATCATCATTTTTCGCTGCAGGTGATCGCCGATGTTGCAGACGGCCGTGCAGGCGGCGGCACCGATGTTGGCGTTCGTCTCAAGGCGCTGAATGATTCCATTGCGCTGGCGCGCAGCTACCTTGCGGACACGGGCATGCTGGTGGCGCGGGAGGATCTGGCGCTCGAAGCCGCATTCTGGGCCCAGCTGCCGGGCAATTTCCCGCTCAGGCCGCGCAAGGCGCCGATCACGTCGCGAAATTTTGCCGCCATGGCGCCGTTTCACAATTATCCGCTTGGCCGTCCGCACGGCAACCACTGGGGCGATGCGCTCGGCATGTTCGTGAGCAGCGCACGCTCGCCATACTATTTCTCGCTGCATGCCAGCGATCCGTTCGATCCGGACGGCGGCAGCCGCAAGGACACCGGCCACACCCTGGTCTGCGGACCGACCGGATCGGGAAAGACGGTGTTCATCGGCTTTCTCATCGCCATGCTCAGCCGACAAGGCGCCACCCAAGTCATCTTCGACAAGGATTGCGGCCTAGAAATCCTCGTGCGCGCGCTGGGCGGCGACTATCTGCCGTTAAAGAACGGTCATCCCACGGGATTCAATCCTCTGCAGCTGCCAGTTTCGGCGGCGAACCTCGAATTCCTGAAAGTCTGGCTGCGCGAACTGGCGGGGGGAGACGCGGGCCCAGCGCAGTCGGACCCGCGGACCGTGCGCCAGAGCGCCGATTTGGATCAGGCGTTGCGTGGGACGCTGATGCTCGAGCCCGCGGCACGTCGCTTGTCGCGTCTGGTGGAATTTCTCGATCGCACCGATCCCGAAGGCCTGCATGCGCGGCTTGCACGCTGGTGCGAATCACAGGGCGGTGACTACGCCTGGGTATTCGACAACCCACGCGATCAAGTGGTGTCCAGATTATCCGGCGCAGCGCTCATCGGCGTCGATGTGACGGAGTTTCTCGATCACCGCCTGACGCGTGCGCCCATCACGCTGTACTTGTTCCATTTGGTGCGCCAGCTTCTGGATGGCCGCCGCTTCGTCTGCTGGATGGACGAGTTCTGGCGATTGCTAGCCGATCGGGCCTTTGAGACCTTCGCGAAGGATGGCCCGAAGACTTGGCGAAAACTCAACGCGGTGATGTGCCTGGCGACGCAAAGCCCGAGCGATGTGCTCGACAGTCCGATATGCCGCACCTTGGTGGAGCAAACGCCGACCAAGATCTTCTTCCCGAACGCCGACGCCGACCTGACCGAGTACACGCAGGGATTCGGGCTCACTGAGCGGGAGTTTCGGCTGATCAAGGATCAATTGGAGCCGGGCTCACGCATGTTTCTGGTCAAGCAAGCCCATCACAGCGTGGTGTGCCAGCTCGATTTGAAAGGCTTCGAAGCCGAATTGGCCGTCATATCCGGCCGCACTCACCAAGTTCAGCGCATGCGCCGGATCATCTCCGCGAACGGAGCGGATCCCAAGTCATGGCTGCCGACGTTCCTGGCCGAATGCGCACAATGAAAGGAGACAGCGATGCGAAGTTTCAGGATTCAATTGATTGCAGCCTGCCTGATTGCCTGCTGTGCCGGCGTCCCTGCGGCGCGAGCTCAATGGGCGGTCATTGATGCGCCGGCGATCGTGCAGTTGATACAAGAGGTTCAGACCATGGCGCAGCAACTAGCCACGGCCAAGGATCAGTTGCTGCAAGCGAAGCAGGCGCTGCAAACCATGACCGGAGATCGGGGAATGGCGCAGCTTTTGGGCGGAAGCGTCCGCAACTACTTGCCTTCCAACTGGACACAGGTTACTGGCGCGCTGCAGGGCTCGGGCAGCTTCGCGCCTTTATCCTCCGACGTGCTCGGCATCATTGCGGCGAACACCGTCCTGTCGCCGCAGCGATTGGCAAGCCTGTCACCGAGCGGTCAGCAGCAGATCCAAGCTGCACGTCAGTGGAGCGCGATGCAGCAGGCGCTCTCGCATCAGGCGCTGGCGAATGCCAGTAATCGGTTTGCCTCCCTGCAAAGCTTGATCACGACTATTCCCACCGCTGCGGATCAGAAAGGAATATTGGACCTGCAGGCGAGAATCAACGCCGAGCTCGGCATGCTCCAGAACGAGCAGACAAAACTGCAGATTCTCAATCAGTCGACCGAAGCACAGGCATCCGCACTG
>DASYIN010000035.1:0-38359 GCA_035997505.1 Steroidobacteraceae bacterium
CGGGCGGGCGGACTTGGCGCGCGGACGATAACATCGCGAAGTCCACGAACTTTTCGCGCCGGACGCGCGGCCGTGGGACTCACGTTTCTGGCGCTGGTGTTCGGCGCGCTTACAGCGAACACTGCGGGCGCAGCAGTGGCCTGCCAGGGATTCCCATGGTGCCGAGCAATCACTGAGAGCGGAACGCCACTCTACATCCAGGTGACGCACAGAATAATTGCGTTCCTATTGCTCGGACACCTGATAGGAATCGTGATCGGCGTGCGCAAACGAGGTGAGACTCGCGCTATCCGCACAGCAGCGTCGATGGCACTCAGCTTCGTGATTCTACAGGTCCTTGTCGCCGCCGCGATGGTCGAGATGCATTTGCCGCCCGGGCTTCGCTCGCTTCACCAGGCAGTGGGAACCGCGCTCTGGATTTGCGTCGTGACCCTTGCCGCGCTCGCGGCCGGAACACGGGGGATGACCGAGATCGAGCAGATCGTGTACGAGTCTCCGTCGAGGGGCGAGTTCGCAACGCCCGAAGGAGTAGCCACGTAAATGGACGTCACGGCTCGCGAGCAGGCGCAGCCATCCTTGCTGCGCGACATGGTAATGCTGACCAAGCCACGCATCATCTCATTGCTTCTCGTCACGACGGTCGCTCCCATGTTCGTGGCGGGGAATCCCGGTTGGCTGCTCGTGTTGGTCGTGCTGATTGGCGGATATCTCATGGCGGGAGGAGCGAACGCGGTCAACATGTATCTCGACAGCGACATCGACACGCAAATGGCGCGCACGCGCCTGCGCCCAATTCCGAGCGGACGAATGGGTCCGAAGTCCGTGCTGGCGTTCGGCGTCGCGCTGGCCACGGCCGCGACGTTTCTGCTGGCCCGATTCACCAATGTCCTTACCGCGTTGCTCGCCCTCGGCGGATTTTACTTTTACGTGTTCGTCTACACGCGCTGGCTGAAGCGAACGACGCCGCAGAACATCGTGATCGGAGGCGCCGCGGGCGCGGCACCTCCGGTACTCGGCTGGGCCGCGGTGACCAATACCATCGACCCGAATGCGCTGGTGTTGTTCCTGATCGTATTCACCTGGACGCCGCCGCATTTCTGGGCGCTGGCGATCGCGCGGCGCGACGACTATGCCAAGGTGGGCATTCCCATGCTGCCCGTGACTCACGGCATTCCCTACACGCGGCTGCAGATCGTGCTGTACACCATCCTGCTGATTTTGACCACGCTGCTGCCGTTCCTGACCCGCATGAGCGGCCTCGTCTACCTGGCCGTCGCGGTGGCCCTGAACGCGCGGTTTCTTTATTTCGTGATGGCGCTCAACAAGGGCATAAGGCCCGAGTTACCCATCCGTACGTTCAGATTCTCCATCACCTATTTGATGCTGCTGTTCGCCGCGCTTATCGTCGATCACTATCTTTACTTTCCGGCCTGAGCGGTCACCAATGGCTTCCCGGGAAAAGTATCCGCGTTCAGCTTGCCCTGATCGATGAGAACGGTCCCGGCGACGATCACGTACTTCATTCCAACGCTCGGCTCCCGCGGCGCGGCATAGGTCGAGCGATCCGCGACAGTCTTTGGATCGAACACGACGATATCGGCGTCGGCTCCTTCCTGTAGCCGCCCCTTGCGCCGTGCGGCCGGCGTGGCTTTTTCCAGCCGCTGCGCAGGCATCAACGACATCTTACGGATGGCGTCCATCAGCGTGACACTTCCAAGTTCGCGTACGTTTCGGGCCAGCACGCGGGAGTAGGTGCCGGCATTTCGCGGATGTCCGTCCGCGCCGTCGCTGGCAATCATCACCAAGGGTTGCGCAATGACGGCGTCGACCATTTCCTGCGTATTGGTGAATAGCAGCACGGTGAGATTACCGGGCTGTGCATGCAGGGTATCGAAGCGTTCCTTGGTGAGGCGCTCGCCGGTGTCCGGCAGCTGCAGAGCGTCGTAGCCTACGCCGAGCTTTTCCTTCCACCCGGGATTGAACAGGGCCGAGTTGATGGCTGTCATGCCCGCGATGTAGGGGTAGGCTTCGGTGGTGACATCGAGTCCACGGGCTCGGGCGCCCGCCACCATCGAGATGCACTCGAGGCCATCGCTGTTGCAGCTGCTGTTGATGTGCACAATGTGCAGCGAGGCACCAGACACCGCGGCGGCACCGATGACTTCGCTGATCGCCTCGATGCTCGAGCCGGGTTCGAGGCGCCCGAAGCTGCGCACATGCGTGAATACCGGCACGTGCCGCGCGGCGGCAACGCGAAACATGTCGATCACCTCGAGCCGGCTCGCACCCGGTGCGTACTGAATGCCCATGCCGACACCGAGCGCCCCGGCGTCCAATTCCCGGTTCAGCTGCTCTTGTATCCGCGCGATCTGCTCCGCCGTCGCAGGCTGGTTGGTCGCAGAACCTGATTGCGGAAGAATCGTTGGATCATGAATGGGCTGGCCGAACACCAGCGCTCGCGCGGCAAGATGGCTTGCCGTCGTGCCGTAATTGATCAGGGAGCGGCCCTGCTTTTTCTGCAGGAAGGCTGCAACATCCGGAACGCCGATTTCCATTTCCAGCGCCGTAGTGACACCGTCGAAGGCTTTGAGACGGCCGCTTGCAGCGTCCTGCCCATGCTCATGCAGGTCGATGAAGCCGGGCGCAACGACGAGTCCCTTGACGTCAATGACGCGTTTACCGGCGAGCGTCTGCGGCGAGATCCGCACCACCTGGCCCTGAGTAATACCGACGTTGAGGACCGCATCGACACCGGTCTCCGGATCCATCACACGCCCGCCGCTGAGCACAAGGTCGTAGGTCTGTGCGAATACCGGCGCGGCGAGGATAAGGCAAACGCAGACCAGGGATATGCGCACGGCGCTCATGGTTCAGGTCGCCGGTGCGTCGTTGGAAATATCGACCACGCAACGCCACTCGCCGTCCCCGTCGCGCCGCCAGACCGTCACTGAGCGTCCGTGCGTGGACTCGAGTGCACCGTTGGCTCCGGGCGCAGTCGTCTCCACGGTGCTCAGCATGTAGGCCATTTTTCCGTCCGGCGAAAACACCGGCTTCTGTGACGCCCACTGAATCTTGAATCCGGGAATTTTCAAACTGGCGGTGACGAAGCCGCGAATCGCGGTCTTGCCATCGATCGGCGGCAGACCCGGCTGCAGCACATGTGCATCGTCACTCCAATACGAGACGATTTTCTCGATATCCTTGCCTTCAAAGGACACCTTGGACCAGTCGGCATCCCGTTGCGCGAGCTTGGCGCCTTCGGCGGCGGCATCGAAGGATTGTTGCGCGCATCCGGCAATCAGCAGCCAAGCTGCGCCGACAACCAATGTGTGAAATCGAATCATGGTGCTTGTCTCCCGTTTCTTATAATTTGAATCACAATGATCCTACATCGGCCCGAGGCCCTCGTCATGACTCACGTTACGATTTACCACAATCCCGCCTGCGGCACCTCGCGCAACGTCCTGGCGCTGATCCGCAATGCCGGCATCGAACCGCAGGTGGTCGAATACCTGAGGAACCCGCCCGATCGGGCCACGCTGGAATCGTTGATCGCGCAGATGAAGATCCGGCCTCGGGATCTGCTGCGCGAGAAGGGAACGCCATATGCGGAGCTGGGCTTGGGCGCCGAGCATTGGCGCGACTCCGAATTGATCGACCAAATGCTCGCGCACCCCATTCTGATCAACCGCCCGATTGTCGTCACACCCCGCGGCGTAAAGCTCTGCAGGCCGTCCGAAACCGTGCTGGATATCCTGCTGTGACGCCGGACGCCGCGACACAGGCGGCCGCGACACAGGCCATTCGCCATGAGCGGGTTCGCGCCAACAACATCGACTTCAACGTTGCGACCTTGGGGTCGGGCAACCGGCTTGCGCTGTGCTTGCACGGCTTTCCGGAGTCCTCGTTTTCCTGGCGCCACCAGATGCCGATGTTCGCGCATCTTGGGCTTCGCGTCTGGGCGCCGGACCTGCGCGGATACGGCGGCAGTTCCCGCCCCAATGGCGTCGACTCCTACGCGCTGGAGCATCTCGAGGAGGACGTCGCGGCGTTGATCGAGGCGTCCGGGGCAAAGGAGGTCGTGCTCGTAGGCCACGACTGGGGTGCGCTCATCGCCTGGTATTACGCCATGTTCGGCCGCGTGCCGATCTCAAGACTCATCATCATGAATGTTCCGCATCCTGCGCTGGCCGAGAAAAGCTTGCGGACTCGGCGGCAGCTGGCCAAGTCCTGGTACATTTTTTTCTTTCAGCTGCCGTGGCTTCCGGAGTGGGGCCTCGCCCGCAACGGCTGTGCTGCGATTGGGCACGCCTTTCGCGGCATGGCCGTGGACAAGAGCCGCTTTCCCGACGAGGTGTTGCGCGTTTATCAGGACGCCGCAGCAGCGCCGGGAGCGCTCACGGCGATGCTGAACTACTATCGGGCGCTGCTGCGCGGCTTTCGCCGCAATCGCCGGCGCGGCATCGCCCGAATCGACGTACCGACGCTCATGATCTGGGGAGAGGTCGATACGGCGCTCGGCAAGGAACTCACTTACGGCACGGAGAAGCACGTCGGTAATCTGACGCTGCGCTATCTGCCCAACGTATCGCACTGGGTACAGCAGGAAGCGCCCGAAACCGTCAACGCCATGATCGAAGCGTGGCTGCTTGACCAGAGGGTGCCGTACGCACCCGGCGCCGCGCCCTGAACTCGGCCGTGAAACCGTTTACGTCGCGGGCGACAGTCCCTCGATGTTCAGGGGCGGCAGCTGATCAGCAGGTTTGAATCCGAACACCTGACCGTAGAACGACAATTCCGCCTGCAGTGAATTGATGATGTGCTCGGGCTTGCGGAAACCGTGGCCTTCGCCGGGATACAGCACATAGGCGACAGGCACGTGCCGCGCGCGCAGCGCCTCGACAATGCGCTGCGATTGATTCGGCGGAACGACGGGATCATCCGCCCCCTGCAGCACGAGCACAGGCACCTTGAACCCATCCAAGTGATTGAGCGGCGAACGGCTGTCGTACACCGCTTGCGCCGCAGGCAAAGGTCCGATCATGGAGTCCAAGTAGCGGCTCTCGAATTTATGCGTGTCGCGAGCGAGCGCGGTCATATCGGAGACGCCGAAGTGATCCGCGCCGGCGCGGAACACGTCGCTGGTGCTCAACGCGACCAGCACGGTGTAGCCGCCGGCGCTGCCGCCGCTGATGGCGGTGCGCGCAGGGTCAGCGCGCTTGGTATCGATCAGGAAGCGAACCGCCGCGATCACATCCTCCACATCGACCACGCCCCAATTGCCATTGAGCTCCTGGCGATAGGCCCGGCCGTAGCCGGAGCTGCCGCCATAGTTCACATCCACCACGGCGAAACCGCGGCTGGTCCAATACTGCACACCGGAGCGCAACGATGCGGTCGATTGCGACGTGGGTCCGCCGTGCACGAACGCCAACAACGGCGGCAATGAGCCGGGCGTGCCTCGATAGCCCGGATTGGTGGGCGCGTAATAAAACGCGTGCGACGTTCGGCTGTGTGCGCTCGGAAAATCAATCGGAACCGCGACCGATATCGCGTCCGCCTGCAGCGGCGATTTACCGGCAGTGCGCACGGTCGTGACTTTGGCGCTGGCGATATCGATGGTCACGATGGACAGGGGCGACTTCGAAGCGCCTGCCACCGCCGCGATGTGCTGTGAATCGATTTTGGTCAGATGCGAGAAATCGACGAAAGGCAGGTCCAGTTCGCGGCCGGTGCCGCCCTTCAGATCGAGCACCGCGAGGCGAGACACGCCCCGGGCGCGGAAACTCACCACAGCTCGGCCATCGCCCAAGAGCACGTAGTTCGATTGGCCGAACTGCCAAAGGGGGCCGGCAAATTCAGCGGCCTTCGGCCACACTGCATGCGGGCCGTCGGAGCGTTGCGCGTACAGGTTCCAGAAGCCGCTGCGATCGGAAATAAAGTAAAGCGTGCCATCGCTATCCCACTGGGGCTCCTGCACCGACTCGGTGGCGCCCCCGGCGATGACCTTCGCGTCTTCGAGGCCTTGTGCCGTGAGCTCGGCAACATGCAACTCTGTGCCGTCCCAGGGCATGTTTGGATGGTTCCAAGTGATGAATGCCAGTCGCCGGCCGTCGCGGCTCAATCGCGGATAAGAAACGAAATCGCTGTCGTCGAACAGCACGTCGCCGGCGCCGGCAACGGGAATCGGCAGACGCACGAGTGCATTGCGAACGTGGGCAGGATCCGTGTGGTCCTCGCGCACGCAAAGCAGTGCGGCCGATGATTTCGGCGCTCCCTGCTGCGCAACGCAGTCGGCGTAGCGATATTGGGGCGGGGTCACGGGAGTCGGCTTGCCGCCCGCTTTAAACGCGTACAGGCGCTGATCGCTGAACTGGCTGTAATACACGGTATCGCCGTCCACGATAAAGGGCGCGCCGCCGTACTCGTGCACCCGCGTGCGCACGTTCGCATCGTCCGGCGTCACTTGTCTGGCCGAGGCACCGGCCAGACTGAACAACGCGATCGCTCCGCCTCGGGCCGGAACATTTTCGGTCCAGTACAGGCGCCCGTCGGCGCTGCGCAGATCGCCAAAGGAAATTCCGCCCGCAGCGAGTGCCTCCGCGCTCAAGGGCGAGGCCCAGGACCCATACGGCGCAACGGCCGGCGCGGCTTGCGACCGCGCGCTCATGGCGGCGACCGCAATGAGGCAGATGAAAACGCGGCGCAGATCCGGCGCCGCGATGAATTTCGACCGCGCGATGCTGTTAATGTGTGGCTCCTCGGTGGCACACTGAATGTTAGGATGTTCTCATGCCCGCCACACCTAGTTTTTACTCCCGGGTATTTGCTCTTGCCGTCGCGGCGGTCCTGGGCTATGCGCTCCTGCTGATTTTCAGGCCGTTTGCGCTGCCGATGACCTGGGCGGCATTTCTCGCCTTCCTGCTGTTTCCCGTCAATCTTCGCTGGCGCCGCCGCCTCAAGGGCAGATCGATTGCCGCCGGCGTGCTGACGGTGCTTGCGCCCATCGTGATCTTGCTGCCGTTGAGCGCCCTTTCGGTCGAGTTCGTGTCGCAAATTTCCGTGTTGCTGAAGCAACTGCAGAAATCGGCGACCGAGATGGATATCAAGTCGTTCTCGGATCTGCAGCAGTTTCCCTGGATCGCAAGGATCAATACCTGGCTGCAGGCGCACGCCGATATTTCCGCCGAGCAGGTCCAATCCTGGCTGGTCTCCGGGACGCGCGAGGTGATGCAGCGCGCCGCGAGTTTGGGCGGCTCGTTTTTCTTAGGTGCGCTGGGCTCGCTGCTGGCGTTCGCGATCATGCTGTTTCTGTTGTTTTTCTTTCTGTGCGACGGCGACACCATGATAGTGCGTGCGCGGCGCCTGATACCGATGGCCGACGATCGCAAGGAACGATTGTTCACTCAATTGAGCGCGGTCACCCGCGCGATCGTCTACGGCACCACGGTAACCGCGTTGCTGCAAGGGCTGTTCCTCGGCATCGGCTTTGCCATCGTCGGCCTGCCTTCGCCGGTGGTGTTCGGCGTGTTGGCGGCGCTGCTGTCATTGCTGCCGGTGGGCGGTTCGGCCCTGGTCTGGGTTCCCGCCGTGCTCTGGCTGTTCTTTGAAAAGCACTGGGGCTGGGGCATATTTTTGTTGGTGTGGGGCTCCGCCTTGAGCGGTCTGGACAATGTCGTGCGGCCCCTGCTCATTTCCGGCCGCGCACGAATTTCCGCCCTGGCCGTTTTCGTGGGCGTTTTGGGCGGGATTCCGGCGTTCGGGGCCATCGGGGTCATTGCCGGCCCCGTAGTGCTTTCCCTGGCGCTTGCCCTCATTGAATTTGCCGAAGAAAGCCGCCCGAAAATCTCTTAAAACGCAAGCGGCTGAATGGGGCGGACGTGCAGTACAATCCGCGCCCTTATGGATGTTTCACACCTTCTCGACGGCCTCAACGAGGATCAGCGCCAGGCGGTTGGCTCGCCTTTGGGCGCCGCGTTGGTGCTCGCGGGCGCCGGCAGCGGCAAGACCCGGGTGCTCGTGCATCGCGTCGCGTGGTTGATTCAGGTCGAAGGCGCCTCGCCGCACAGCATTCTGGCCGTGACCTTCACGAACAAGGCGGCCGCCGAAATGCGCAGCCGCATCGAAACGCTGCTCGGGCTGCCGAGCGGTGCGATGTGGCTGGGAACCTTCCACGGCCTGGCCCACCGCTTGCTGCGCATCCATTGGCGTGAAGCCGGATTGCCGCAGAGCTTTCAGATTTTGGATTCCGAGGATCAGGCGCGGGTGTTGCGCAAGGTTCTGAAGGCGCTCGATCTGGACGAGACGCGCTGGATTCCACGCGAAATTCTCTGGTTCATCAACGCCCAGAAGGATGAGGGTCACAGACCCAAGCACATCAAGGATGACGGCGACCCGACGCGGCGGCAATTGATCAAGATCTATCAGGCCTATGAAGAGGCCTGTCAGCGCGCAGGCGTCGTCGACTTCGCCGAGCTCTTGCTTCGGGCTTATGAGTTATGGCGCGACAACCCGGCGCTCTTGCAGCACTACCGCACGCGCTTCCAGCACGTGCTGGTGGACGAGTTCCAGGACACCAATGCGATTCAGTACAAGTGGCTGATGCTGTTGGCCGGCCCTGAGGGCATGCCGTTTGTTGTCGGTGATGACGATCAATCAATTTATCGATGGAGAGGAGCGCGAGTAGAGAACCTGAATCAGTTCCGCCGCGATTTCCCCAAGGCCGTGCTGTACAAGCTGGAACAGAATTACCGCTCCACGGGCACGATCCTCAAAGCCGCCAATGCATTGATTGCGAACAATCAGGGCCGCCTGGGGAAAACGCTGTGGACCAGCGGCGAGGACGGCGATCGCGTCAAACTGTATGCGGCATTCAACGAGCGCGATGAAGCCGACTTCGTGGTCAATCGCATCCGCGAATGGGTGTCCCGAGGCGGTGCGCGGCGCGAGGTCGCCGTGTTGTACCGCTCCAATGCGCAGTCGCGCGTTTTTGAAGAAGCATTCCTGAACGCGCGCATGCCCTATCGGGTGTACGGCGGTCTGCGCTTCTTCGAGCGCGCCGAAATCAAGGATGCGCTGGCGTATCTGCGCCTGGTCTCGAGCCGCGCCGATGACACCTCCTTCGAGCGCGTCGTCAACCTGCCGGTGCGGGGCATCGGCGCCAGGACCGTGGATCTGGTCCGCGACACGGCACGCTCGAACACCACTTCCTTGTGGAACGGCGCCATCGCTTGCGTTAAAGGCGCACTGCCGCAGAGGGCCGCGCAAGCGCTGCAATCCTTCATGGACCTGATCGACAAGCTCGCCCGCGAGGTCAATGGCCTCGAACTGCACGAGCAGGTCGATCATGTCATTCAGATGAGCGGCCTCATCGAGCATTTCAAGAAGGAAAAAGGCGAACGCGGCGAAGGACGCATCGAGAACCTGCTGGAACTCGTCAGCGCCGCGCGCGGCTTCTCCCCGGAAACCGAGGCCGAGGCCGAACTGTCGCCGCTCGAGTCCTTTCTCGCGCATGCCGTGCTCGAATCAGGCGAAGGCCAAGCGGATCCGTACGATGACTGCGTGCAGATGATGACCCTGCATTCCGCCAAAGGATTGGAATTCCCGGTGGTGTTCCTCGCCGGCATGGAAGATGGCCTGTTCCCGCATCAACGCTCCGTGGCCGACCTGGCGGGGTTGGAGGAGGAGCGCCGCCTGTGCTACGTCGGCGCGACGCGCGCGATGCGCCAGCTCTATATCACCTATGCGGAACAGCGCCGGCTCTATGGTGTCGATACCTACGGGCAGCCGTCGCGCTTCATCGGTGAATTGCCGCCTGATCTTGTCGAGGAGATTCGGCCGCGATTGCAGGTGTCCCGTCCGGTCTACATCAAGCGCAACACCGGCAGCAGCAGCCTCGATGAGACGCCGGCGCCCAACATGCGCATGGGAAGCCGGGTGCGGCATTCCAAGTTCGGCGACGGTGTGGTGCTCAATTTCGAGGGGAATGGCCCACATGCCCGCATCCAGGTCAATTTTGAGAGGCAGGGCACGAAGTGGTTGATGCTGTCTTACGCCAATCTCGAGGTCGTGTAGAGTAACGACGCTGTGAAAATAATCATTCTAGGTGCCGGGCAAGTGGGCCGCACGGCGGCTTATCACCTCTCTCGCGAGGAAGCGAACGACGTCACCGTCATCGACCAGAACGAGGATGTGCTGCGGGATCTTCAGGACCGCCTCGACATTCGCACGGTGAACGGCAATGCCTCGAGCCCGCGCATCCTCGAGGCCGCCGGAATCGCGACCACGGATATCCTCGTGGCGCTCACCAACAGCGACGAAGTCAACATGCTGGCCTGCCACATCGCGTGGACTTTGTACCGCACGCCCAAAAAAATCGCACGCGTGCGCTCCGCGGATTACACCGAACGCGACAAGCTGTTTGGAGAGAACGGCATCGCGGTCGATGTCTGGATCAGCCCCGAACAATTGGTGACGGAGTACGTCGCCCGCCTGATCCGCTACCCCGGCGCCCTCCAGGTGCTTGATTTCGCCGACGGTCGGGTGCGCCTGGTCGGTATACGAGCATTGCAGGGCGGACCGCTCGTGGGCCAAACCTTAAGCACCTTGCGCAAGCACATCCCCTCCGCCGACGCGCGGGTCGCGGCCATTTATCGCGCCGGCAAGAGCATCAAGCCGGAAGGCACCACGGTCATCGAAGACGCCGATGAAGTGTTTTTCCTGGCCGCCCGCGAGAATATTCGCATCGTGATGAAGGAGCTGCGCCGCGAAGAGGCGCCGGCGAAGCGCGTGGTCATCGCAGGCGGCGGCAACATCGGCCTCAGACTCGCCAACGAATTGGAAGGCAAGAATCAGGTCAAGCTCATCGAGCGCGACAGCAAGCGCGCGCGCCGCGTTTCGGAGCAATTAAAGAGCACCACCGTGCTGCACGGCGATGCCGCAGACGAGGAGTTGCTGCTTGAAGAGAACATCGACAGCGCGGATGTATTCGCCGCGCTAACCAACTCCGAGGAGGCGAATATTTTATCTGCCATGCTCGCCAAACGCCTGGGCGCGCACAAGGTGATGGCGCTGATCAATAAACCTTCGTACGCCGAGCTGATCGAGAGCGGCTCGATCGATGTGGCGATATCGCCGCAGACGGTCACGATCGGATCGCTGCTGGCGCACGTGAGGCGCGGCGATGTGGTGCGTGTGCATAGCTTGCGCCGCGGCGCGGCCGAGGCGCTCGAAGTCGTGGTGCACGGGGATGCGGACAGCTCCAAGGTGATTGGCCGGCGCATCGAGGATATTTCGCTGCCTGAAGGCACCACGCTGGGCGCCGTGGTGCGGGGCGACGAGGTCATCATTGCGCATCATGACACCACCGTGCAGCCCGACGATCACTTGATTCTGTTTCTCACCGATCGCCGCCATATCGAAGCCGTCGAAAAACTCTTCCAAGGCTCCGCCTCCTTTCTGTGAAAGACATTTTACTGCCGGTCGCTCACGTATTCGCCCTCGTCATGATGGTGTTCGCGGCGACCATGCTGGCGCCCCTGGTGATGGCGATCTGGGAACTGGACGATGCCCTCAAGTCATTCATCATTTCCGCGCTGGCGACGTTCGTGCTCGGCGCCTTGCTGTGGCTTGCCACCCGGCGTTTCAAGCGCGAACTGAAGACGCGCGATGGCCTGATGCTGGTGGCCCTCACATGGGTGGCATTGCCCGCGGTGGCGGGCTTTCCCTTGTGGAACTACTTGCCGATCAATTTCACCGATGCCTACTTCGAAGCGGCGTCCGGCCTCACCACTACCGGCGGGACGGTTCTCTCAGGACTCGAATTTCTGCCGCGATCCATCAATTTATGGCGCCATCTTTTGAGCTGGGTGGGCGGCATGGGCATCATCGTGCTGGCGGTTGCGATCCTGCCGATGCTCGGTGTCGGCGGCATGCAGATTTACCGCGCCGAGATGCCGGGCCCGATGAAGGACAGCAAGCTCACGCCGCGCATCGGGCAAACCGCGAAGCTGCTGTGGGCGGTGTACACCGGTTTGACGGCTATCTGCATTGTCTTTTTGAAATTCGCGGGGATGAATTGGTTCGATGCCGTGTGCCACGGCTTTTCGGCCCTGTCGCTCGGCGGCTTCTCGACCTACGACGCGAGCATCGGCCATTTCAATTCGCTGCCCATCGAACTGGTCATGACCGCCTTTTCGATTCTGGCCGCGCTGAATTTTGCCACGCATTTTCTCGCCTGGAGCCAACGCGGCGTGCGCGCGTACTTTCGCGACGCGGAAGCCAAGGCGATCCTCGGTGTGCTGGCGGGGAGCTGCCTCGGTGTCTCGTTATTCTTGTTTTACAAGGGCACTTACCCCGACTACCCCGCGGCCCTGCGCAACACCGTTTTCAACCTGGTCTCGATTGCCACCGACAGCGGCCTGCACACCCAGGATTATTCGCGTTGGCCGATATTCGCGCCCATGTGGATGATGTTCTTGAGCTGCCTGCTGGCAAGTTCGGGATCCACCGGCGGCGGCATCAAAATGATCCGCACACTGGTGCTCGCCAAGCAGGCGCATCGCGAATTGAATCAGCTGGTGCACCCGAACATGGTGCGGCCGCTGAGGGTCGGCGGCGTCGTCATCGCGAATCGCGTGGTGTTCGCCGTGCTGGCGTTCGTGTTCCTGTACTTCATGAGCATCGTTTCGTTGATTTTCCTGCAGCTGGCGAGCGGCCTGGATTTCATGACGTCGTTTTCGGCAATCATCGCCTGCATTAATAACGCCGGTCCCGGCCTAGGTCTCGTGGGTCCCGGCAGCAACTACGGCGTGCTGACTGATTTCCAGACCTGGGTGTGCTCGGCAGCGATGTTGCTGGGCCGTCTCGAAGTGTTCACCATCCTGGTACTGTTCACGCCGACTTTATGGCGCAAATAACTGCCTCGTCCTGATCAGGGTACTTGCGCAAGGAAGGCGTCGATTGCGGCAACGCACTCCGGCTCATCCAACAAAGGCGCGTGCCCACGCTGCGCCACTTCGAGCTGCTCAAGCTCCGGATTTTCCGCTTTCATTTTGGCAAAGGTGCCGGTGCTCAAGATGTCTGACTGTGCGCCGCGAATGGCGAGCGTTGGGATTCCGGACAACGCCTTCCAGTACGGCCATAGATTGGCGGCAGCGGCGGGCGCAGCACGCAAGACCTCGCCGATCATCGGATCCGCATCGACTGCAGGAACGCCGTTTTCATTTTCGCGATAGGCGCGGCGCGTGAGCGTTGCCCAACGATCGGCCGAAAGATTGGGCCATGCATTGCCGAACATGCTGCGAGTTTGTGCAATGGCGTCGTCCCAATTCTTCGGCGCAGGCAACCGGCCGGCATAGCCCTTGATGCGCTCGAGTCCGACGGGGTCGACTTCAGGCCCCATGTCGTTCAGGACCATCGCCGCAACGCGCGCCCTGTGACCCAAGCCCATCATCATGGCGAGCAGTCCGCCCATCGAGGTACCGATGATGCTCGCGCGCGCAGCGCCCAAACTGTCCATCCAGCCAAGAATGTCTTGCAGATAAATCGCCGGTTGGTAGTTTTGCGGATCGGGATCTCGCGCGGACCGGCCGCGGCCACGCACATCGGGAACGATGACCCGATAGCGGCTCTGCAAGTGCGGCGCAAGATCTTCAAAGTCGCGGCTGTTGCGCGTCAAACCATGAAGACACAGCACCGTATTGGCGGAGGGTCGGGGTCCTTCGTAAACCCGCGCGTACAGGCGCAAGGCATCGTGGCTGGTCCAAACGGTTTCTGTGTAGGATGTAGGCAATCTGAGCACTCCAGGTGAGGTGTCGGCCCCCAGGCCATCTTCCCAAATTCATCACGGAACCGCTTGAGTCGAGGCAGAGGACGCCGCATTGACACCACAGAACCCTATTGCCGCCTTTACTAGGCATTGGATCCCACTTAGGCTTCATTTTAGATGAAAAACAGTGCTCTGTTCAGCAAGGAAGCAGAAATGATGAAATTCTTGACGATATGGGTACTGAGATGAATTTATTGTTGATTTCACAAGATAAAGTGGGAACTAGAGGCTCATGATCGGCTTGTTGCAGCGAGTTACTCACGCAGATGTGGCCGTGGATGGCCAAAGAGTGGGAGCAATCGGCCAGGGACTGCTCGTTTTGATCGGGGTCAGGCCCCTCGACGACGAGGCCAGCGCCCACCGGCTCGTAACGCGCCTGCTGCAATATCGGATATTCCCGGACGAGGCCGGAAAGATGAATTTGAGCCTCACACAGGCGAAAGGCGAGTTGCTCCTGGTGCCGCAATTCACGCTGGCGGCCGATACGGCCAAAGGTTTGAGACCCGGCTTCTCGACGGCTGCCCCGCCGGACCAGGGCCGCCGGTTGTTCGATGCCGCGGTACGGATGGCTCGCGAGCAGCTTGGGGCGGTGGAAACCGGTGTATTCGGCGCCCATATGCAGGTGTCTTTGACCAACGACGGGCCCGTGACGATTTGGCTGGAAAGTTGATTAAACCGCCAAATGCGACCGAACACGCAGCGGGTTCGCGCGGTCAAATGTCATAATATCTTTGGCGTATCATTGGCGCCCAATTGGTTACACGTGGAATCGGAGAAGCGAGATGTTCGATTCAAAAATGCTGATAGTCGTATTGCTGATTGCGTTGGTCATTTTCGGGACCAAGCGTCTGCGCAGCATCGGCTCGGATTTGGGCGCGGCCGTGAAGGGCTTCAAGTCGGCCATGAGCGAGAGCGAAACCGAAGAAGCCGCCAAGCAGATCAAACAGGACAAGGACGCGGATTTCAGCTCCAGCGCGAATGCGCAGAGCGACGTCAAGGTACCGCCGAAAACGAACGCCTGATTCCGCATGCTTGATGTTGGATTCTCGGAGATACTGCTCACCTCGGCCATAGCACTCATCGTGTTGGGTCCGGAGAAACTCCCCAAAGTTGCGCGCCAAGTCGGCAACTGGGTCGGGAGAGCCCGCGCCATGGCGCGACAATTGACCGAGCAATTGGAACGCGAAGTCAGCGCCGAAGAGCTGATGAAGCAAACCAAATCGACTGCTTCAGGCAGCCCCGGTTCGGGTCCGAACTCCGCACCCGCGAGTTTTGATACTTCGTATGTGCCGAACGACCCGCCGCCTGTCGTAGTGCCTCCGGCCGTGGCGTCGACGCCCGCCGACGCACCGGCACCCGTGTACTCCGACGCTGGGGCACCCGTCCACGGTGCCGATTGGCACCCAAGTCCCCCCGATAACAAACCAGCCAATGAATGAGCCCGGGAACCCGAGCGATCTTGCCGAAGGGACACTGATCTCGCATCTGCTGGAGTTGCGCGATCGCCTGCTGAAGGCGATGTTGGCGGTGGGCATCTGTTTTGTGCCCTGCGCCTACTACATGAATCAGATCTTCAGCTTCGTGGCGGAACCGCTGATTCACAAGTTGCCCACGGGTGCGACGATCATCGCGACCAGCGTGGTGGCGCCCTTCACGGTGCCTTTCAAGCTGGCGCTGCTGCTGGCCGTTGGCTTGGCCATGCCCTTCGTGCTGTTTCAGGCCTGGGCATTCGTTGCCCCGGGACTCTACAAGCATGAGAAGAAACTCGCCGTACCGTTGCTGGTATCCAGCATCATTCTGTTTTATCTCGGCGCCGCGTTCGCCTACTACCTGGTCTTTCCGGTGATGCTGAGCTTCTTCGTCGCCACCACGCCGCACGGCGTGCAGATGATGACGGATATGAGCGCCTATCTGGATTTCGTCATGGTGCTGTTGCTGGCCTTTGGGTTGGCCTTCGAAGTCCCTGTGGCTACTGTACTATTGGTCTGGACGGGCTTTGTCAATATTAAGACCCTGAAGAAGAATCGCGGTTTTGTGCTGTTGGGGATATTCATCTTTGCCGCTTTCGTCACGCCGCCCGATGCGGTGTCGCAGAGTGCCATGGCGGTGCCGATGTACTTGCTCTACGAAATAGGGATCATCATGGCCGGACTGTTACTCAAAGAAAAAATAGCGGCACGCGAGAAAGAGGCAGCGGAGCAAGCTCAGCGCGAAGCAGGGGCATAAATTGGCTGCCACGTTTTTCGGGCACCCACGCGGGCTGGCCACGCTGTTTCTCACCGAGATGTGGGAGCGGTTCACGTACTACGGCATGCGCGCCGTGCTCATCCTGTTCCTCGTCGCCTCGGTGGCGGCAGGCGGACTGGGCCTCGACGACAAGACTGCCGCAGCGGTCTATGGTCTCTACACCGCGTCCGTTTATTTGGCCGGGCTGCCCGGCGGCTGGGTAGCCGACCGCCTGATCGGCGCTCAGCGCGCGGTCATGCTCGGCGGTGTGCTGATCACCGCGGGCAATTTGCTGCTGGCAGTATCGACCAGCCCGAAGGGTTTTTACATTGGCCTCTTGGTGATCGTTCTGGGTGTCGGGCTTCTGAAACCCAACGTCAGCGCCATCGTGGCCGGCCTTTACCCGGAGGGCGGCGCCCGGCTCGATTCGGCGTTTACGATCTTTTACATTGGCATCAATATCGGCGGCGCTCTGGGCCCCTTGATCATTCCGGTGGCGCAGAATTTCTTCGGCTTGCGCGCCGGATTCGGCGCCGGCGCGTTTTTCATGATCATCGGCGTTGTGCAGTTCTATTTCACGCGAAAGTATCTTGGAGAGGCTGGTTTGCGCGCAACGACGGTACATGCCGCCGGCAGCGACACGCTCATCGTGCCGCGCTCCAAAGAATGGCTGCGACTGTGGATCGGCGTGGCTGCCCTGGCGCTGGCCGTTTTGGGAACCAGCCTCGGGTGGATTCCCATGGATGCGCTACGCTTGGGTCGGACCACCGCTTACGTCATCGCCGGCATCGGCATTCTGTATTTTGTCTACTACTTCCTGTTTGCGGATCTGACCACGGAGGAACGCAGACGCGGCGTGGTGCTGGTCGTGCTGTTCGTCGGTTGCGCGCTATTTTTCTCGGGATTCGAGCAAGCCGGTTCATCTTTGAACTTATTCGCGGAGCGCTATACCGAACGCATGATTGGCTGGCTGCACTTCGAAATTCCGACCGGATGGTTTCAGTCGCTCAATTCCATTTTCATCGTTCTGTGCGCGCCGTTCTTTGCCTGGATGTGGATCGCGCTGGCGCGGCGCAATTTGAACCCGTCGGCACCGGCCAAGTTCGCGCTTGGCTTGATTCTGATGGGATCGGGATTTCTGGTCATGGCAGCAGCGGCGGCCATCGTTGCACATGGCTCAAAGGTGTTGCCGTATTGGCTGCTGATGACTTATCTGTTGCACACCTTCGGCGAACTTTGCTTGAGCCCTGTCGGCTTGAGCTACTACACAAAGCTCGCGCCGAAGCGCTTCGTCGGCCAGATGATGGGCATGTGGTTTCTGGCGATGTCGCTAGGAAATCTGGTTGCGGGGCTCCTCGCGGGCGAGTTCGACGCAAACAATATTCCGGCCATGCCAGGACAGTACATGCATATCGTGTATATCACCGTGGGTGCGGGCGCGATTTTATTGGCAATCAGCAGGCCAGTGAAGAAACTCATGGGGAACGTCGAATGATCAACGGCGGATCCTCGGCGCCAACTTAAGTAGTTTGCGCGACTCGCGTCATTCCACGAAAGTCTTCTTGTGCCTCCTCATCGTGTACCTGGTGTGGGGGTCGTCCTTTGTATTCACCAAGATCGCCGTCCAGAATCTTCCGCCCGCACTGTTTGCCGGCATTCGATTCGTCACGGCGGGCGTTCTGCTGGCGCTGATCGCGGAATTCTTTGGACATGACCGCCTGCCGAGGCGGCTGATCGAGTGGCGCCACGTCGCCATCGCCGGATTCTTCATGATCTTCATCAGCAACGGCTTAAATACCTGGTCCATGCAATATCTGCCGAGCAATGAGACGGCGTTGCTCAATGGGACCTCGGCGTTTTGGATCGCGGGGCTCGGTGTGTTCGGACGGCGCGGCCATCCGCTGACCCGCTCTGCGGTCTTGGGGCTCGTGATTGGATTCATCGGCGCGATGTTGATGCTGGTTCCCAAAGGGCCGATCTTCTCGAAAGGATCGCTGGCGCAGCTTGGCGTGTTGACCGCATGCGCATCCTGGTCCTTAGGCACGCTGTACTACCGCAGCATCACCACTCAACTGGGCTCGACGATGTTCATGGCTCTGCAAATGCTGATGGGCGGCCTGATGTTGCTGATCCTTGCGCTCGCGCGCGGCGACTCGATGCACTGGCCCCCCAATGCGCCGGGCCTGATCTCGCTGTGCTACCTGACGTTCTTGAGCTCCGGACTCGCCTACACGGCTTATGGCTGGCTCACGATGAACACCACGCCGACAGTCGTCAGCACCTACAGCTATGTGAACCCCGCCATCGCGGCACTTCTAGGGTGGCTGGTGCTGCATGAGCATCTTTCCGGTGTGCAGCTCATCGGCATGGGAATCATCATCGTCGGCGTGTGCATATTGACGGTGCCCGGCGGAAGCCTCACGGATCCGAAGACACTTGCGGAGCCGAAGACTCAATGACCCACGCTCCGGCGTGGCTCAGCTGCGCTTCCTGATCATTTCGACGCGGCCTTTGCCGCCCACGAACCAGGATCCGACGAAGCTCACCAAACTCACCAGAATCGAAGTCCAGAAAGCGGCGGCGAAGCCGGCAATATGCATGCCCGGCAACATCCAAGCCACCAGCGCGACCATGCCGGCATTGATGACCAGCAAGAACAGGCCGAGAGTGAGTATGGTCATCGGCAGGGTCAGTAAAATGGCGATGGGCCGGACAATGGAATTCACGACGCCGAGCAGGATGCCGGCCAGAATGAGGGTGGATGGGGTGTCGATCGAGACGCCGCTAACCCACTCGGTCGCCAGCCAAAGGCCCAGTGCGACCAGCATTGCGCGGATGAGAAACCCAAGCATTGCCCTTCTCCTTGTTCTTTCGTAGCCGCCAGGCGAACGTAAGCATATCAAGGAGCAGCTTCGGGGCGCGCTATCAATAATCAAGGCCCGGCAGGGGCGGATCCTTGGGTGTAATTTTTGCCGGTTTCTTCGGCACTGGGGGGCTTTCCAGCGTCACCTTGATGCGCGCCATGAACCGTTCCCAGCCCATGCGGATGCCCGCATAACTTCGGTCCCACTCTGGCGCATCGGGAATGCCCGACCCGAGCAGTCGCAGCGAGGTCTTGCCTTCACCGCGGCGGGTATCGAGGATGAAATCGTCGACTGCCGCGCTGTCGCTCGGGGGTGCGTCTTTGCCGTTGAGGTAGATCAGCCGGAGGCGTCGATTCACCTCAAAAATGTCGATGTGCGCCTCCCGCGCGCTGCCGCTGCGCTTGCCGATCCGATACATGCCGCCTTGGCGGGCATCGATCTCCGCCTCCTGACCTGACCAAATTTTGATCAAACCAGGTTCGGTCAACGCCCGCCACACGCGGGCGACGGGCACGTCGATCTCGACCAGGTGGGCATAGCCACGTGTGCCGTTTCGGGTGGATTTGCGGGGTAAGCTCATTGATCTGGATCCTGACGGAAAACTGCCGGCGATGGAGTGCTAGAATCCAATAACAGGGGAGGAAGTTCCATGGCTTATGTCGATATCGTGACTGCGCTCGCAGTTCTGCAGTTCATCGTGTTCGGCTTCAAGGTGGGCTCCGCCCGGGGACGGTACGGCGTGAAGGCACCGGCCATCACCGGCAATGAGATTTTCGAGCGCCTTTTTCGCGTCCAGCAAAATACCTTGGAACAGTTAATTGCTTTTTTGCCCGGCATATACCTGTTCTCGCACTATTTCAGCCCCTTGGTGGCGGCAGCCCTGGGGGTAGTGTATTTGATCGGACGGGAGCTCTACGCCTACACTTACGTCAAAGATCCGGCCAAGCGCGATGTGGGCTATGGCATGACCTTTTTGCCCATGGTGATTCTGGTGGTGGGCGGGTTGATCGGCGCGGTTCGCGCCCTGTTTTTCACTTAATTTTACAGTTAAGAATTTTAGACAAACGCTGGGGTGGCCTAAAGGGCCTGAGATGCTGGCAGCTTAGGGGCCCACCAGCAAACCCATTGAACCTGATCCGGTTAGTACCGGCGGAGGGAGCATGGGTAATCATCATTCCGCGCTAGGATTTCTGTTCGCCGCAGCACTCGCTCTTGCCGCCCCGGCAGCTGCCGAAAGGCCCGCTGACAACCAACCGCTCGATGAGATTGTCGTTACAGCGACCTTAAGATCGGTTGCGCTCGAGGAACTGCCGGGCAGCGCCTCGGTGCTCACGGGGACAATGCTGCGCGATGCCGGCCAAGAGCACTTCGAGGACGTGCTGCCGCTGGTACCCAATCTGAATTGGGCGGGCGATACCTCGCGGCCGCGCTACTTTCAGATCCGCGGGATCGGTGAGTTGCAGCAATACCAAGGCGCCCCGAACCCCTCGGTCGGATTTCTCATCGACGACATCGACTTCAGCGGCCTAGGTTCCGCCGCCACGTTGTTCGACGTCGATCACATCGAAGTACTGCGCGGGCCGCAGGGCATCCTGTACGGCGCCAACGCACTCGCCGGGCTCATCTACGTGAAAAGCGCCGATCCGGCTGAAACCTTTGGCGGTCGCGCTGAATTCGATGCCGGCGACCACAACGAGCATTCCTACGGTGCGGTGCTCACAGGTCCTGTGAGCAGCCTCGATTCGGCGTTCAGGCTTGCGGTCCAGCGCTATACCAGCGACGGCTTTTATCACAATGCCTATTTGGGCCGCAGCAACACCGACAATCGCGACGAGCTCACCTTACGCGGCAAATGGCGCTACGAGCCGAATGACCAGTGGCGCGTGGACCTGACCCTGTTGCGTGCGCAGATCGACAACGGCTACGACGCCTTTGCCATCGATAACAGCCGCACCACGCAGTCCGACCATCCCAGCGTCGATCGCCAATATTCCACCGGGCTTTCAGCCCGATCGACCTATTCGGGCTTAGGGTCGGCGACGTTCACCACCATCGCGACCTACGCCGATACGAAGGTCAATTACGGATTCGACGGCGATTGGGGCAATCCGAATCTATGGGCACCCTACACCTATGACTTCACCGAGTACCAGGTGCGCTATCGCTCGACGCGCAGCCTGGAATTTCGCCTGGGTGATACGGCCACGAGGGGCGCGCAGCGCGGCCTTTCCTGGCTCGTCGGCATCTATGCCTTTGAGTTGCGCGAGTCGTTGACCGATACCATGGCCGGAACTTACCTCGATCCCTTCGATGCGACCCAGGACTCCGAGTCGTTCAGCGTCAGCTCCAGTGAATATCGTTCCCGCAACGCTGCGGTGTACGGGCAACTCGACGGCGACATAGGCGCTGCGCGCTGGTCTGTGGGCTTGCGCGGCGAGCGCCACATCAGCCGCTACAGCGACACGACCACGAATCTCGATGCACCGACGACGGCGAATAATTTCCGTCCCGCCGATAACCTATGGGGCGGCCAAGCCTCGATCGATCTGCCGATCGCGGCCGGGCAGCACGTGTATGCGCTCGTCGCCCGCGGCTACAAGGCGAGCGGCTTCAATTTGATTGCCGGGTTGCCGGTCAGCCAATTGCAATTTGGACCTGAATCCGACTTGAACCTGGAGGTCGGCCACAAGGCACAACTGGCTGAGGGACGTCTGCAAATCGACACCTCGCTGTTCTACATGGTGCGCCACAATGAGCAGCTGCTCACGGGCGAACAGTTGGACCCGAGCAACCCCGATACCTTTATCTTGTTTACCGGCAACGCCAAGTCCGGCTTCAACTACGGCTTGGAAAGCACCGTGAACTGGGCTGCGACAGCATCGCTGGTATTGGGCGGCTCATTGGGATTGCTGCAGACCCGGTACCGCGGGTTCGTGCAAAACGACGTCACGCTTCCCGACCGGGCGCTGCCACACGCGGCTCCCTGGCAGGCCGCACTCAATGCAACGTGGCGCGACCCGCGTGGACCCTACGCGCGGCTGGACGTCACCGGCATGGGCCCGTTCTTCTATGATCTGCCGCCGAACGACACCCGCTCCAGCGCCTATGGCTTGGTCAATGGCAAGCTGGGGTGGGAGAGCGCCCGCTGGGAGGCCTACCTCTGGGGCCGCAATCTTCTCGACAAAAATTACACGGTGCGCGGCTTTTATTTCGGCAATGAACCGCCGGATTTTCCCACCAAGCTTTATACGCAGCTGGGCGAGCCGAGAAATTGGGGGGTGCACCTGACGGTGCGTTTCTAGCCTAAGCGCGCCGCTAGTGGGCGGCGTTGGTGGCGCTGCCGAGTTCCGCCGAGTTTTTCTTGGGCTCCGCAGGCTCGTCCGCCAGCAAATAGGAGTCGATCACCTTGCGCGCAATGGGACCGGCAGTGGAACCACCGAAGCCGCCGTTCTCGACCAACACGGAAATCGCGATCTTCGGATCATCGACGGGTGCGAACGCGATGAACCACGCATGTTCGCGTTTGCGCACGTCGGCATCCTGATGTTTGGTGCTTTCGGTTTGTTTCACCGTGACTACCTGGGCGGTACCGGTTTTGCCCGCCAGCTTGTAGAGCGCGCCGCGAAAGGCCAGATAAGCAGTTGCGCCAGGTTGCGTGACCGCACCGATCATGCCGTCGTAAATCACGTTCCATTGATCTTCCGTACCAAGGTCGACCGGTTTGCCGAAGCCGGGATTGCGTGGTACCACCGTCACCGATCCTGGCGCGCGAGTGGCCGCGACCAAGCGCGGCAACGCGATGACTTTCCCGCGCTCCGCAATCTCGGCCGCAAAGTGCGCTTGCTGCAGCGGTGTGACCGTTATCGGTCCTTGGCCGATGCCCATGCTGATACTTTCGCCTGGAAACCAAACCTGATCGGCCTTGCGCTTGAATACCCGCCGTTTCCATTCGGGCGAGGCATATAGCCCGGGCTTCTCGCCTGGTATGTCGATCCCGGTCAATTCGCCATAGCCAAATCCACTCATGAACGCGTGCATGCGATCAATGCCCATCTTGTCGGCGAGCCGATAGAAATACACATCGCAGGACTCGGATATTGCGTGCCGCATGTCCAAGGATCCATGAATCTTATCGTCGCGGTACTTGTTGCTGCTGCCCGGCAACGTAAAGTACCCAGGGCAGTATTCGACATGTTCCGGCGTTAAAATTCCGTAGTGCTGCGCCGCCAACGCGTACAGCGGCTTCACGGTCGACCCGGGCGGGTAGGCGCCCCTCAAGGCGCGGTTCAACAGCGGCACATCGATGTTGTTCGAAAGCGCCGCATACTGTGCAACGGAGAGACCGCGGACAAAGTCATTGGGGTCGAATCCCGGGGTGCTGGCAAGCGCGATGATGTCCCCGGTTTTCGGGTCGAGCGCCACCACCGATCCGCGCTTGCCCACCAGCGCCTCTTCGGCAATCCTTTGCACCTTGACGTCCATTCCCAAAATCAAATCCTCACCGGCAACCGGAGGGCGGGTATGAAGTTCTGAGGCGTAGCCTCCCTGTTTGTCGACCGGCCGGCCGGCGGCGTTCACCTCGATTTCCCGAAAGCCGGGCTTGCCGTGAAGTTGCTGCTCGTACGCACCTTCGACGCCGAGCTTTCCGATCAAGCTCGTGCCGGCATATTCGGCGCTGTCGATCTGCTTCAGGTCCTGCTCGTTGATCGCGCTGACGTAGCCGATGGCGTGCACGCCCATTTCCCGCAGTGGATAGTGCCGGGCCAGCCGCGCGCGGATATCGACGCCCGAGAATTGATAGCGGTGCACGGCGAAGCGCGCCATTTCCTCTTCATTCAAGGACAGTTTGACCGGCACGCTCTCGTACACCTTGTGCAGCAGAATCGTGCGCCGGATGTTGCTGGTCTCGTCAGCGCGCAAGAGACCGATGCTGACCAGCTGAGCCAGGGTGGCATCGATTGCCTTGGTGTCGCCCACCTGTTCCCGGGTGAGCTCGATGTTGAAGGCGGGCATGTTGTCCGCCAGCACCACCCCGTGACGGTCCAGGATCAGGCCGCGGCTGGGCGGAATCGGCTCCGTGCGAATGCTGTTGCCCTGCGAGAGACCATGGTAATAGTCGAACTTGACCACCTGCAGATAGAACAAGCGTCCCGCCACGGCCAGGAGCAGCACCGCGGCGAAGACGCCTGCAACGATGCTGCGGATCGTAAACAGCCTGTTTTCCGCGAAATAGTTTTTGATCCGCGATTGGCGGCTTCTTACCATTGCGGCCCAGCTTTTTGGGTAAGGTGTCCCGGCATGCGGCGATTGTAAGCTAGTTAAGCGGCCCTCAACCGCTATGGAGTACGCAGAATTCCATCGCCGGTGCCCTGGGTTTGAAAGCGCACCATGACCGTTTGATTCGCGGGAACCTTGAACCGGAAGATTGGTCTGCCGTTCTTGGTCCCCAGAGGATGATCGGCGCGCACGACGCGCGCGCCCTCCGGAATTTGTAGCCGCAACTCAAAGTCGATTCCCGCGTTGCGGGCATTGCTGACCTCGACGCGCTGAACATTGTCGACCTTGGCCGTGCGCAGGGACACTCCCGGAACCAAGGGCAACGATTGGGCGTGCGCGGAGTCGATGCTGGTTTTCTCATGCGTCATCGACACCTGCACGTCGGAACTTTCGCCCATATCGATCTCCAGCTCCTCGTCCACGGCAGTGTCATGCAGGGCGGATTCGTGTTCCAACAGCCGATCGCCTGCATACGAAGCGAACACCGCCACCGTACCCGACGGCAACGGCAACCCCAAGTGGTTGACGACGCTGTTCTTGGTGCGAAGCAAGCGATGTGCCGGACTGGTCAACTCGAGAGAGCCCGTCGCGAAGTCCACGCCGTAAATCGGGTCGACGGGAATACCCAACCGATCCATGAGGCGCACCTGCTTGGACTGGCGGCTTGCCAGTGTGGTGCGCTCGGGCACGCGATACAGCTTCAAGTCGCCGAGCTGTTCCTGTTGCACCCTGTTGGCGGTGAGAACAACCTCCCGCATGGCCATGGCGGCGGGAGCTGCGACCGGCAGCCCCGCCGCACTTTTCTTGAACATGCGCTCCTCTCTGTAGAGTTCGTACACGGCCGGCGCGGGCTGATCGCTGGTCGTTCCCTGGGGCCAGCAGGACGCATAGATCGGGAACCCGGCATTTATGGCCGGCTCAGCGTCGGTCTGTTCGCGATTAACCCTGCCTGCGATCACCTGCGTGTGCGCCGACGGAAATCCAACGCTGTTCGAGTTCGCCAACGTCACCCACGCGCCCAGATCCAGGCGCGCGCCGTCGGCGGATAGGTTCGCCGTGTAGTCGGCGGCCCAATCGAAACCGCGGGCGAGATAGGAGAGCGTGACCGACTGGGTCATGGCGCGCGGGCTGCGCACCTCAACCGACAGGGTCGGCCGGGCCGAGAGATCGGTCGCGGGCTCGAAGCTGAAGGTTTCCGAAAGTCCTGAACAGCGCAGCGCCTCGATGCCCTGATCGGTCTTGAAAACTACGCCGCCGCCCGCGTCGGACAAGATCGTGCCCTGCAGCCGCTCGGTCTTGCCGGTCTTGCGGTTGGTCCGCAGCAGCTCGACGCGTTTGCCCACGGAGGCCGCAACCAGAGCCGAGGGACTCAAGAGCCGCGCATCACGATTCTTTTCGATCACGGCGCCGTTGAAACCGGTGACGAGAGCACTGACCGGCTCGATACCGTCGGCCACACCTTCAAAGCGCACACGGCTCACGCCTGCGGGAAGACGGACCAGCCGCGTTTCGGTCACCAACGCAAAACCGTTCAGATTGTTGAGGTCGAACGATCCCGAATTTCGATGCGGCGATCGATACACGCTCACGATCAGATCCGATGCCGGGTCCGCCAAGGCCTCCTGGGTGGCGGCGCCGGCAGCGCCGGACCCAGCCGCCAGGCCAAATCCCGCCATGAGCGCGGCCGCGCGCATGATCCTAGTACCGCGTTTCGAATGTAGCCGTGACCGTGGCTTTGCCGTTAGCCGGAACATTCACGTTCCACTCGGCCGCCTCGGCACTGAGCCTTGTGCTCTTCTGGCTCTCAGCCTTCACGCTCGAATCGCCCCACAATCCGTCCTGGCGAACTTTCACGACGACGGCTCGAGGCAGGGCATTCGTGACGTCGTAGCGCATGTCGGTCTGCCAATCGAACGTAGAAATGCGCGTTCGCTTTTCTACTACGGCGTGCACCTTGACGTCGAAAGCATCGCCGGTCGCCAGCGACAGCGTCGACCCCATCGGTGTGTGATCGATGCGGCTTTCGCCGATGAATTGCGGATCGCCGCGCTTGTCCTTCATGTAGAAGCGCAAAATCCCAGCCGGCAATTGATCGCCGAGTCCTGCGTGGGCACTCGTGGAAAAGCTATAGATGCTCTTGGCGCTAACGGGCGTCTCGCCGGTTCCCAGCCAGCGATTGCGAAATTCATAGCCGTGCTCAGCGGGCACGCCATGGACATCGAGAAAACTCACTTGCTTGGTTTGCAGGTTCGCAATAGTGGTACGTTCGGCCAGAGGATAGAGGTAATAGTCTCCCAATCTCTCGCGGCTGCCGCTTTCCGTTCCCGGCTGCTGCAGGGTCTGCCGCCGGACCTGCGGGCGATAAACGTTTGACTGACCACCGCCCTCTTCCTGGCTCGGCGATCCGGCAACCAGCAGCGTTTGCGCATTGTCATAGGTGGTGCCGCTGGAATTGGTCAGCGTCACCCAGCCCTGTACATCAATCTTGCCGTCGCTCTCGTTGTAGAGCGCCACGTAATCGGCCTTCCAGCCGAGTCCGGGCGTGAGATAGCTCAAAGTCGCGCGCCGTGTTCCCGCGTGCGTGCCGATGACGCTGACCGAGAGGGTCGGCCGCGCGCGAAGATTGTCCGGCACCTTGTTGAAAATGACGCGCACCGGCAGTCCGTCATCGCGCAGCACTTCGATACGCTGGCCGATTTTCAGTACCACGCCGCCGTTGGTGGCAAGAACCAACGCCTGCTCGCGCGTTTCGGCGCCGGTCGCCGGATTCACCCGGACGATGGTGACTTCCTGGCCGACGGCCTTTTCCATGAGCTTGGCGGGAGTCAGCAGATCGAAGTCGAAGTTCTGTTCGACGATGCTGATGTCAGCCGCCGAGAGCGACACTGTCTCTGGGCGAATCTGCGCCGATACATCCTGGAATTCGATGCGCTGGCGGCCGTCCTTGACCTCGATGTCCCGCCGGTCCTGAACCAGGGCCAGATTGTCATTATAAATAGTCACCGACAGGGCCCGGTCGGCGGCCCATGCCGGATTGACCAAAAGCCACGCGACCCACCCGATGCACAGGAGACGTAAACTCATATCGAACTCCACTGTTGCTAACCATTGATCGGAGGATGACTATCTTTGGGGTTGAAATACGATCTAATAATAATCGCAGCCCTTAACTAAAGGGTCTCAATGCCGACGGAATCGAACGATAAGTGGCAAATCTTAAGCCGGCTACTGGATCAAGTTCTTGATCTGGAACCGCAACAGCGCGCCCAGTGGCTCGAATCGCTGGCGAAAAGCGACCCCGAAATGGCTGAGAGGGTATCGGCTGCGCTTGCTGCGAGGGAGCGCGAGGGGTTTACGGGATTTCTGGCAGGCTCCGCAATCGAGCTTAAAGGGCTGGGCGATTCCACCCTGGTCGGGCGGCAGGTCGGACCCTATGTCATCGACGCGGAAATCGGCCGCGGCGGCATGGGCAGCGTGTGGAAAGCGCATCGATCCGACGGTCTCTACGAAGGCATCGTCGCCATCAAGTTCGTTCACGCGGCCTGGATTGGCAGCGCGGGAGAACAGCGCTTTCGGGTCGAGGGAAATCTTCTCGGCCGGCTCGATCATCCCAATATCGCGCGGCTCGTCGATGCCGGTGTTCTGCTCGGCACGCAACCGTACCTGATACTCGAATATATCGAGGGTGAGCCGATCGATTCCTATTGCGATCGTGAAAAGCTCGGCTTGGAAGCGCGCATCAACCTATTTCTCGGCGTCCTGGCGGCGGTCGCGCATGCGCACAGTCACTTGATCGTTCATCGCGACATCAAGCCCGGCAACATATTTGTCACGGGAGGCGGCACGGTCAAGCTGCTGGATTTCGGTATCGCCAAACTCCTGCAGGGAGAGGGGGAAACGGCACTGACACAATCGAACGCCATACCGCTCACACCTCAGTATGCCGCACCCGAGCAGCTTCTCGGCAAGCCTGTCACGACGGTGACCGACGTTTATTCCCTGGGGTTGGTCCTGTATGAGTTGCTCACCGGAGCGCCTCCGCTTGCGGCCGGAACTCGGTCGAATGCTGAATTGATGCACGCGGCCCTGACTGAAGAACCGGCCCGAGCCTCGACTGCAAGTATTGTTCCTACGATTCGCCGTCGCGCGCTGGAGGGCGATCTCGACAACATCCTGCGCAAGGCGCTGAAAAAGGACGCCAATGAGCGCTATGCCTCCGTCGGTGCGTTTGCCGACGATCTTAAGCGATATCTGACGCATGAACCCGTGCACGCTCGCGCCGATACCATTCCCTATCGGGTATCCAAGTTTGTGCGACGGCATCGGGGCGGTGTCTTGAGCGCACTCCTCGTCGCCATCGGGCTCATCGGAACCAGCGCGGTTGCCCTCTGGCAGCTGTATCTGGCGAACCAAGAACGAGACATCTCCCTCGGCGAAACGCGCCGCACTCGGGGCCTGAGCGAACTCAGCAATTTCATGCTCACCGAGAGCACAGCCAACGCGCCTCCTCAAGAGCTCCGCAAACGAATTGATCACGCGGTCGATTTCGTCGAGCGGAGTTTTCAAGGCGAGCAGGACGTCATGGCATCGCTGTTATTTGGACTGGGCGCCGATTATCTCGACACGGGCGAGGCCGAACTCGCGGCGAAGACGACTGCGAAGGCGGACGCCATTGTTGAACGCCTCAACAATGATCCTTACATGCAAACCGAGTCCGGCTGCAGACGTGCCCGGGATCTCGCGCTCGCTCATCAACTTCCTGAGGCACGCGCGCGCCTCGCCAATGCGCGCGAGAAAATGCGGCACCTGCATGTTCTCGCTCCGGGTCTTAGAGGCAACTGCGGAACGGCAGGCGCGTTGATTGCGCAAGCGGACGGCGACTACGCCAACGCAATTGTCGACCTTCGTTCGGTGCTCAACAGTTTCGAACAAGAGGAAGCTTACGGCTCCAATTCCTGGGTGGCCACGCAGAATGATCTTGCCCGCACGTTGAACATGGCGGGCGATTTTCATGGGGCCTGGGAAGCCGATAGCACCAATCTGAAAGTGGCGAAGGAGCACCGTCTCACGGAATCCAGCCGCTATTTTGCGATGACATCGGTTGGCTGTCATGCCCTGCGCAACGGCGGCCGACCGGCGCAATCGCGCAGCTTCGTCGATTCGATTCTCGCCGATGTGCGGCGCGAGGTGCCGAGCGCCGAGCTGCCATTCTTTCTAGTAGGGTGCCGCGCGCTCGCGGAGTTGGCGATGGAGCAGCCGAACGCATCGGTCGCAGCGCTCGCGGATGCCAGCCAGAAAGCACAGAGCGCCGGGATGGTGTCGATGGCGAGCGTCTTCAAGACGGCAATGGTCAATGAAGCCATCAAGCGCGGCGACCTTCCGGCGGCCGATGCCGCTTGGGCGGAACTGGCCCCCTCGCAAGAGAAAATGCTGAAGGACAATGAGCACGGCCCGGAAATCGTCCGTCTGCTGTTGCTGCGCGCAAACCTGGACATGGCACACGAGCAATTTCCGCAGGCAGCGCAGCGCATCGATCAAGGTGCGGCACTGATCGCCGCCCGCCGTCAACCGACCAACGCGGACGCACGCGATGTAGAAATGCTGCGCACGCGCCTGGCATTCGCCACCCGTGCGTTTCAACAAACGAAGCAGCACGCCCAGGCAGCGCTGGAGCTGGCGAAGGCCGGGGCCATCGACGCGCAATCATCCGCCTGGATCGGCGAAGCGCTTTTCTGGCGCGCGAGAGGGGAAGCAGCGTTAGGCGATGCGGCGAAGGCGAAAGCGACGGCGCGGGAAGCCCTGCCGCACCTGGATAAAAACATGGACGCCAAGAGTGCAACCCTCGCGGCTGCCCGCGAGTTGGCATCGACTTAAGCGAACGCGGATCCCATGCGGGGAATTGATCTCCAGCTAGCGAATCGAGACCTGGAAGCGCGGGTTCGATGAACTCGCCATCCAGGTTTTGATGCGCTGGGCATCGGCCACGCGGGTGTACTTGCCGAACGAATCCAGCAGCACGATGACAACCGATCGGCCTTCGATGACCGCGGCCATCACCAGGCACTTGCCGGCCTCGGCGATGTAGCCAGTCTTCTGCACGATGATGTTCCAGGTGGGATTCGCAACCAGATTGTCGGTGTTGCGAAACTCCACCAAGTGCCTGTGCACGCGCACGGCATAATTCTTATCGGTCGAGAACTCGCGGATGGTGCGATTCTTCGACGCGGCGATCACCAGTTTGGACAAATCCTCCGGACTCGCCACATTCTGGCTCGACAGTCCGGTTGGATCGACGAAATGCGCGTTGCTCATGCCGAGCGCTTTCGCCTTGGCATTCATCGCCGCCACCATGGCGGGCATGCCGCCGGGGTAGTTGTTGCCCAGCGCGTGGGCGGCGCGGTTCTCCGAGGCCATCAGCGCGACGTGCATCAGGTCGCCTCGCGTCAATGTCGTGCCCACGGTGAGCCTGGAATAAGCCCCTTTGGGATAGTCGCGGTCGGCTTCGGTAATCTGGATGGGTTCATCCAAGGGCTGCTTGGCATCCAGCACCACCAGGGCGGTCATCAGCTTGGTGATGGAGGCGATGGGCGCGGCCACATCGGAATTGCGCGAATACAGCACCGAGGAATCGCTCTGATCGACGATGAGCACGGAGCTGGATTTCAGCCTTGGGCCGCTCAGGGCCCTGGCGCTGGCCTGGAAGCTCAGAAAACCCAGGAAAACGGTGGTTAAGGCCAGTGTGGAAAGCCGCAGCGCAGCGCGCGAGGGCAACAATGTTCGATTGACTGACCGCATTAACCCTCTCTCAGCCACAGGAAAGGAGACAAGCTCACCATATGTAAAGCAGCTCCGGCGTGATGCAGAGCTAACTTTGCCATTAATTCTACGAAAGTCCAGCAGTTTCAATTGTTTGCCGGAAAGGATTCAAGCGTTAGCTTCAGCCCCCGGCATCCGCCGCAGCTCTTTGTCGCGGTACATCCTGTCATCCGCGAGACTTCGAAGGTCGCGCATGTCCCGCGCATCCTTGGGGTAATTCACGACTCCGATGCTGACGCTGCAGCGAATCATGCGCGATCGCAGATCGAGCGTGGTTTTGTAGACATTGTGCCGCACGCGCTTGATGACGGCCTCGGCCACCTCGGCGGATGCGCCCGGCAGTAGCACGGCGAACTCATCACCACCGAGCCGCGCGGCATGGTCCGTGGTGCGAATACTTCTCTGCAGGCACTGCGCAACCAGCGTGATGGCGCTGTTCCCGGCCTCGAGACCGAACACGTCGTTAATTTCCTTCAGCTTGTCCATGTCGATCATGAGCAGTGCATACACGCCGCGGCTGCGTTCGCAGCCGTCATGTTCGCGCTGCCATACCTCGTTGAACATGCGCACGTTGTAAAGACCGGTCAATGAATCGGTTTGCGCGAGATTCTCGATCCGCTCCCGAGCCTCGGTGATATCCGCCGACAAGGTTGTGGTGAGATACGCAACGAGCAGAAAGGGCGCGAGCTGTCCCACGACCTGGCTGGCATAGAACAACGAGATCACATCGAGACCGGGGGTCGTCATTGCCAGCAGCAGGTGACAAACCGCAATCGCGGCCACCTGGAGCAGCGTGATCACGCGGCCAAGGGTCAGCGCACTTAATATGATGGGCAGCAGGTACAGATTGAACAGCGGGCTTCCGCCCTTCCCCGTGAACCACAGCACGCAGGTGATAAACACCACCATCGACCAAGATTCGATCAGGAGCTTGGAACGCGTGCGGCCGGGGAGGAAACGGCGGCCGCGAAATCCGACGATGGCCAGCGCGAAGGCCGCAAGCAGACCCAGAACCGGCCACATCTCATTGGCGAGGGCACCGGACCAAATGAGTACCAATGCGGCCAGGGCCAGGCATAGTATCTCGATGGAACGCGTGCTGCGCATCGACTAGAGCCGGGCCGCGGTGGTCACCGCGCCCGGCCGCGCGCTGGGCGATACTTTCAATTCCTCAAGCGCGCGTTTCACGTCTGCATCACGCTGCTTGAGCGGCGCATCCGCGGGAACCGGTGTTACCGGCGGCTTCGGATCCCGCTCGAGCTCGATGTCGGGTGCGATGCCGCGATGGTTTATTGAGACGCCCGAAGGCGTGTAGTACAGGGACGTCGTCAGTTTGACGGCCCGATCATCGGACAATGGAATGATGGTTTGCACCGAACCCTTGCCGAAGGTCGTGCGTCCCATGAGTTTCGCGCGATGCTGATCCTTGAGCGCGCCCGCGACGATTTCCGCGGCTGACGCCGAACCGCCGTTGACCAGGACGACGATGGGAGCGCCATTGAGCGCGTCTCCCGGTGTTGCGTCCATTTCGAATTTAGAGTCGGGAGTTCGTCCCTTCGCCGTCACGATGACGCCGCTGTCGAGAAAAGTGTCGGCAACGGCAACCGCTGCCTCGAGTACACCGCCGGGATTGTCGCGCATGTCCAGAACCAGACCCTTGAGAGGCGCGCCGTTGCGTTTGCGCTGGTCTTTCAGAGCCGCGTTCAGATCATCGCCCGTGGTTTCGCTGAATTGCGAAATCCGCACGTATGCGTAGCCCGGTTCGAGCATCTCTGCTTTGACGCTGTGCAGCTCCACGCGCTGCCGTTTCAGCGTAAATACCATCGGCTCTGCATGGCCTTCGCGCATGATGCCGATCTTCACCGCAGACCCTTCGGAACCGCGCATGCGGCCGATAGTATCCGCCAGGGTATTGGTATTGACGGGGATGCCGTCGATCGTGACGATGATGTCGCCGGAGCGAATTCCAGCCTGTGCCGCCGGCGAACCATCGAACGGAGCGATGACCACGACTTGTTCATCCTCGATCGACAGTTCGATGCCGACGCCGAAATAACGGCCCGAGCTGCTGATCTTGACCTCGTCGTATTCGTCGCCATCGAGATAAGCGGAATAAGGGTCCAATGATGCGACCATGCCGCGAATGGCTGCCTGCAGCAACTGATGATCATCTACGGGATTCACATAATCATGCTTTACCCGCTCGAGCACCGCCGCCAGCATGCGCGCGTCCTGCCAAGGCAGGTCGCCGCCCAGAGCAGCGGGTTTCTCGGCCAGCACGCCGTGCGCCAGCCCGAGCGATAGGCCGATGACGATGCCGACGGCCAATAACAGGGCACTAGACGATTTCTTGATCATTGGAACGCGAAGCATACGTGCGGAGGGGGATTGCCGCCAGACGCCTTACCGATAGTGTTAAATTAAAATTATTAACTCGCTTTAAGGGTTTGTCTTGAGCCAGAGCTTCGGGTCGACGGTCTTGCGTCCCTCGCGAATCTCGAAATAAAGCTGCGGCTTGCCCTCGGTGTCGCTCAGGGCGGCGATCACGTCGCCCGGTTGGACCCTGTCACCCACGGATTTATAGAGCACTTCCGCGTGACCATACAAAGTCATGTAGCCGCCGCTGTGCCCGACGATCATCAGCAGCCCAAGGCCCTGCAGCCAATCGGCATATACGACGCGCCCAAAAAAGGGCGCGCGTACCTTGGCTCCATGCGTGGCTTCAATCATGACGCCATTCCAGCGCACGCCGCCGCCTGAACCGCCACGCGGCGCCTGATATCGCGCAACGACGCGGCCGACCACCGGCCAGGGCAGCTTGCCGCGCAGGCGATCGAAGCTTTGAGACGGGTCGGTGGGAAAATCCTGCATCATGCGGGAAAGGTCGGCGACCAACGCTTCGACCGCTTGTTCCTCGCGCTTCAAACTGCCGAGTTCCTGGTTGCCGCTCTCCAATTTCTTGGTCAATGCCGCAACCGCGACGGTGCGCTCGGCGCGTGCGTGCTGCAGATCGGCGATCTCCTTGGTGGCCGCGCCTTCCAGCTTCTGCAGGTCCTGCGATTGCTCCTCGATTTGCGCAACCAATTGCTGCAGCCGTGTCTCGTCGCCTTGGATGGATTTGATTTTCTGGCTGCGCTGCGCGGCAAAGTAGCCGTAGTAGGTCAGCGTGCGCCCCAGCGTCGCGGGATTGCTTTGATTCAGCAGCAGCTTGAGTTCCTCCTGACGGCCGATCATATACGCTGCCCGCGCCTGGGCGGCGAGCGAATCGCGCTCCCCCTGCAGCGCGCTCAAATTGCGGGCCTCGTCGGCGCGCAATTCCGAGCGGCGTCTCTCCGCGGTGATTTGCGCGGCGTGAAGTTCTTCCACGCGCTGACGCTTCGAGGCAATGACGAGTTCGGTCTCGCGAACACGAGCACTCAAGGAATCGCGCTGCGCCAGCTGCGTTCCCATGCGGCCGGTCAATTCCGCAATTCGCGCCCGCACCGCGGCAAGCTTGGCTTTTGCCTGCGCCGAATCCTGAGGCTCGGTGACCGTCGCAGGGCTGCTCGTGCACACGATTGCCAGCAGCGCCGCTGCGCCTAAGGCTCTGAAGCGTCGATTCATGGCGGGGTGTTCATCCTTGGCCTAAGCATACAAGCCTTGTGCCCGCTGCTATACTTGCGCGCCCAAAAAGCCCAAATTGTGCGAGCCGCATGCAGCGATTGTTAGATTACATTGGCCATCATCCCTATCTTGCGGGCGCAACGCTGCTCGCCGCGATCGCCGTTCTGGTCTTCGAGCTTCGCGCCCGTGTCCATGCCTTTGCGGCATTGAGCGCCATGCAAGCGGTGCGGCTCATGAATCAGGGCGCCCTCGTGATCGATCTGCGCAGCAAGGAGCTGTACGATGCCGGGCACATTGTCGACGCGCGCAATGTTCCGGTGGCCGACCTCGAGTCGCAGGCCGACGCTCTGAAGAAGTGGCGCGATAAGAGCGTCATTACTTATTGCGACAGCGGCGCCAATGGCGCCAGCGCCGCCCGCTCATTGACGAAGCTTGGTTTCACCAAGGTGTTCAACCTCCAAGGCGGCCTGAATGCATGGGTGAAGGACAATCTGCCGCTGGCGAAAACGGCCGGGGGTAAGAGCAGTTCGAAATGACGCAGCCGGTTGTCACCCTGTACGTATCGGACTGGTGCCCGTACTGCCAGCGAGCCAAGAGCCTGCTGACGCAAAAACAAATAGTGTTCAACGAAGTCAACATCGAGGATGACGTGAAATCTCGGGAAGAAATGATGGCGCGCAGCAATCGGCGCACGGTGCCGCAAATTTTTATCGGCGACAAGCATGTCGGCGGGTGTGATGAACTTTACGCGCTGGATAGCAGCGGCGATTTGGATCGGTTAATTCAGGGGGCAGGATGAACGAGGTTAAAGCGGCTGAGCCAGAAGCCAACGACGGCGGCGTCCAGGTAAGTTTGCAGAGCGTGTATTTGAAGGACTGCTCCTATGAGTCGCCCAATGGTCCGCGGTTGCCCAGCAATCAGGCGTGGGAGCCCAAATTTCAGCTCAATATGAACACCTCCACGGAGGAACTGTCGCCCGAGGCGCGGGAAGTCTTGCTGACCGTCACGGTTGAAGCCAAGCAGGGCGACGTGACGCTGTATCTGGTGGAGGTCAAGCAGGCGGGATTGTTTTCCATTAGCGGCGCATCGACGGAGGATCTGAAACGCCTGGTCGGCAGCTTCTGTCCCAGCGTGCTATTCCCGTACGCGCGAGAGGTGATTTCCGACTTGATCGTCAAAGGCGGATTCCCCAATTTCCTCCTGCCGTTGGTCAACTTCGACGCCTTGTTCTCCCAGGCCCAGCAAGCTCCCGCGCCCAATGTGGTGAATTAGAGGCTGTATGACCCGGCGTACGGAACCGATGACAGTCATCGGCGCCGGCTCCTGGGGCACGGCACTCGCCATCTTGTTGGCGCGGGAAGGACACCCGACTCGATTGTGGGGCCGCGACCAGGCGCAGCTCGATGCCATGCGCAGTACGCGGCGCAATATGCGCTATTTACCCGAGGCGGTATTTCCGGAGAGCTTGCAGATCGCGGTCGATCTACCGCAAGCATTGAAAGTGTCCCGCGATGCGCTGATCGCCGTGCCCTCGCACGCTTTCAGGGAAACGTTGCAGCACATTCAGCCGCACCTCGCCGCCCATTCGCGAATTGCCTGGGCCACCAAGGGATTCGAGATTGCGACCGGACTGCTGCCTCATCAGGTCGTGAGAGAGGTTCTGGGGCAAACTCCCGGCGCCGTATTGTCGGGACCCACATTTGCGAAGGAGGTCGGCGCCGGGCTGCCGACCGCCATGACCATCGCATCACCCGATGAGGAATTCGCCAAACACCTTGCGCTCGTTTTGTCGGGTCCCAGCTTTCGCGCGTACACCCAGACCGACATCATGGGTGTGGAAGTCGGCGGGGCGGTAAAAAACGTCATCGCCATCGGCTCCGGGATTGCCGACGGCATGGGATTCGGGGCGAATACGCGCGTGGCCTTGATCACACGCGGTCTCGCGGAAATGATGCGCCTGGGAGTGAAGCTCGGCGCATTGCGCGAAACCTTCATGGGTCTCGCCGGTCTTGGGGACCTGGTGCTCACCTGCACCGATGATCAATCGCGCAATCGGCGTTTCGGCATGGCTTTGGGTCGCGGCGAGCCGCTCGCGCAGGCGCAAGGCGAGATTCATCAGGTGGTCGAAGGCGTGTCGGCGGCGCGTGCCGTGCACGATGTCTCGCACCGGTTGCAGGTGGACATGCCCATCTGCCGGGAAATATACGCAGTCATGTACGAGAACAAGCCGGTCCGCGCAGTGGTGCAGGCGCTCATGGGTCGCGAAGTACGTTCCGAGGCCGAATAGAATTCGATTCACGCGCAATCAAACAAGAAGGGAGCGGATATGAAACGTTTCGAATTGACTCTCGGTGTGGCGGTGCTCGCCGCTGCAAGTTTGGCCGCCACGTCGGCGTCGGCGCAAGGCGCAACCGCAGCCGCAGAGCTCTCGCTCACACGCTTGGATTGCGGCAAAACCACCACGCTGAACGATGTCAGCCGCTTTTCGGATGTCATGGCGTTCAAGGGTCTGAATATTCAGCTCACATTCAGCTGCTACCTAGTGAAGCATGGCAATGATTATCTGGTTTGGGACACCGGTAATCCGGCGGCCACGGGCGCCAGCCCTGCACCGACGGCGCCGAAGACCAGCTTGGTGGAACAGCTCGCGCAGCTGCACCTCAACCCTTCGCAAATAACCTTTGTCGGCATCAGCCACTATCACGGCGACCATGTTGGGCAAGTGGCATCCTTTCCAGAGGCAACACTGCTGATTGGCAAAGGCGACTGGGAAGTGCTGAACGATCCCAAACCCAATCCCAACGTCAACGTGGCGAATTTCTCGCACTGGATCAGCGGCGGGGGGAAAGTCGAGCCGCTACCCGGCGACAAGGACGTTTTCGGCGACGGCAGCGTCATGATGCTCACCACGCCCGGACACACGCCGGGGCACCACAGCTTGCTGGTCAAACTCAAGGACAAGGGCAATGTGCTCATTACCGGCGACCTCGCGCACTTCCGTGAGAACTACGATAGCAACGGCGTGCCGACCTTCAACACCAGCCGTGCCGAGACGCTGGCTTCACTGGATCGCTTCAAGCAGCTCGCCAAGAACTTGAATGCCACGGTGATCATTCAGCACGATGCGCGCGATATCGATAAATTGCCGGTTTTCCCCGCTTCCGCGAAGTAGCCATTGCCATGCTAACCTTTGGTGATATGCACAAAATCACCCTCATCGCTTTATTAATCGCCTGCTCGTTCGCCGCGGCCGCCAAGGATTCGGAGCCGGTCACCGACAGGATTGCCGCGCAAAATGCACTCTTCGAGGAGCAGTACCAGGCCGACCTCAAGAGTCACCCGGAGCGCGCGACTGCCATCGGCGACTACCGCTACAACGATCAGCTGGACGATTTTTCTCCCGGCGCATCTCTGCGCCAGAACGAGGCCGACCAGAAATTTCTCTCGCGCCTCAATGCGATATCGACTGCGGGGTTTGGGGAGCAGGACAAGCTTTCCCATGAGATGATGAGGCGCTTCCTGGCGCAGCGCATGACGAACTTCAAGTTCAAAGAATACGAGATGCCTGTGAATCACATGGAGGGTCCGCAAACGCGCCTGGCGGATATGCCGCTCGCGGTGCCGCTCGACTCCGTCAAGCACTACGAGGATTACATTGCGCGGCTGCACCAGATTCCGCGCGTTTTTAGCCAGTCCGAGGAGACTTTGCGAGCGGGCATGAAGGACAAGCTCATGCCGGTGCGCT
>DASYIN010000036.1:0-19810 GCA_035997505.1 Steroidobacteraceae bacterium
ATGATGGCCCGCGCTCCGCCGGCCTCCATTTTTGCCGCCACCTGGCCGAGGACTTCCCGGGGCCAGGGCCAGCGTCCGTACTGGGAGCGCATGGCAGCCAGGCTGGCCTCGTCAATATCCAAGACGACGACATCAGGGTCCGCCGGATAGGCGATGGGACGCTGACGCATCAGCAGATCGAAACTATCGTGCGCCAGTTGATTGTCGAACGGATGCCCCAGCAGATTCCAGCAGCCGACCAAGGCAAACACCACCGCGAGCCCCCAGTAGTAAGGGTGGCCAATCCACAGCAGCAGTCGGCCGAATGAATCGCGCCAGTCCGGGCGGCGTGCGAACAGCCAGCCTAAGGGTTTGAGCAGCCAGTCGGTTATACCCATGGCGCCTTACGGGGCGCAGGACGCATTGTTTTTCCCGGGATAGGTATTGACGGTAATTTGCCGCACGCTGATCGCACCGGCGGCATTTGCAAGCCCTTTGGCCAGCGCGCCGGCGTGACTGCCGTCCGTCGCGAATCGCTGCGCGCCGGTCAGATCGACGAAGAAAGCAGGTTGCTGCTCGAATGCCATCACCGTCACCAAGTCGGTACCGAAGGGCGGAGTTACTACGATATGGTCTTTGGGATCCGCCCCCGGAATCGCCGTGGCCACTCCAGCCGGAACTACGCGCCGCTCCAGCGGGCCGGCCGGATACAGCACGGTCAAGTTTCCTTGACTGTCCAAGTCCAGCAGCATGACGAAAGCCGGTTTTTTCAAGCGGACCTCGAAGACAAAGGACTCGCATTGCACGTAGGTATTGCCGCGGCTCCCCGGATCGGTGTCGGCGCGCAATCCGAGCTTGTCGCTGCCGGCGGGCAGCGACCGGTTGAGCCACGCCTGCGCGGCGATGCGCTTGAGCAAATTCGGATCGCCGGCGGTGGTCGTCATCACCGGATCCCCCGCCGGACCCATCAATTGCACCTGCTCTCCGGTTTGACGCAGAGCCAAATCGCCGCCTGCATCGACGATCGAGACTCCGGCGAGTGCGGCAATCTTGGCGCGCAGCGGCGCGGCGACGCCTTCCAGCCGGACATGCACCGCATCACGGGGCGGCGCACCCGACGCGGTGCTGGAGGGCGCAGCGGCGACGCTGGACTCAAGGTGCAGCGCCGGCAGGTTCATGCCGAGAAACGAATTCGAGCCGACATCCTGCGGGTCCTCTGCAATGGCGGGCAGCAACTGCGGATGCTGCGGGAAGTTGCGGTGCTCCAGAAATGAATTCATGGCCTCGCGCGCCTGCGCGTAGTTGAACGCGCCGGGAAGCAATTGACCCTTGAGCAGGCGCAGGAACGCGTCAGTGAAGGCGCCGTGATACCGGCCATCCAAGGTGGGCGCCTGCTGCAGCGCCTGAGGCGTCGAGATGTCCGCGCCGGTTTCGCTGTCGCTGGCGCCGGACAGCAGCACCACATGCTGGTAAGGATAAGGCGGCGGTTGCGGGCGTGCGCTGATCGGCGCGGCGACATGGGCGACTCCCAGATCGCGGGAATTCATCGGCAGAAAACGGCTATGGCTGAACGTCTGTCCGAAGGAACGCACCACTTGTCCGGAATAGCAGCTGTCCGAAACGACGACGACCCAGCGGCCGCTTTCGTCAAGCTGTTTCAGCCGCGGCACCAGGTCGCGCCGCCCGACCACCAGGCTCTTCTTGGCGGCGGGCGGCGAACTGTAATCAAGATCGTACGGCACCCAAGCGCCGGTCGCGTAGGGCAAGTCGAAGCTGTTCTCGTCCGCGTTTGCACTGGTGCCGTGCCCGCTGAAATAGATCAGAACCGTGTCGCCCTTCGCGCTGCGCTGCTCGAGCGCGGATATCTCCGCGAGTATGCGTTCGTGCGTGGCTTCAGAATCGCGCAGCGTGCGTACGTCGGCGGGCGCGAACCCCCACTCAGCCGTGAGCGTCTGCTGCACGGAGTCGATATCGACCGCAGGTCCCCGTAACTCAAAGGATTTCAGCGCAGGGTCGCGAAACTGGCCCACCGCGACAAGCAGGGCGACATTTCGCGCGGCGGCTGCGCTTGCGAACGCAAGACAGAGCAGCAGCATCGATACGCTGCGCCGTGCGGCAGTCATTGAGGCCGTCATCCCATTCGTTCCAACCGCTGGTTGCTTGTTGTGTATGATTCCAGCGGCCAACAGAATAACAAAGGATGCGATGCGTTGATATTTCGGTGTAGCGGAAAGAGCGGTTTCTCCGCGGAGGTCTCCGGCCATCCGCAACATGTCGAGGCGAGAAAACTGGAACGTGAAGTGGAGGTCCGATTTACGGATGTGCCCTGCATCGTGCGCACCCCTGAAGGCGCTGTGCATGCGCACCCAGGCGATGCCATCTTGACCGGCAACGGCGGACACCATTGGCGCGTCTCGCACGGAAAATTCTTGCACAAATACCGGCCCATACCACCCACGATCGGCGGTGAAGCGGGCCATTACCGGAGTCTGCCGTACCATATTCTGGCGCTGCAATTGCAGGAACCCTTCGAAGTCCTCCTGGCGGACGAAGTCTCGCAGCTCAGCGGCCACCCCGGCGATTGGCTGGTGGACTACGGGGATGGCAGTCTGGGCATCGTCGCCAACGACATATTTGCAACCACCTACGAAATTCTGAGCTAGGCCATGCCGCTGCATCAGGCGATTCAACGGGTACTGCTGGTCGGCGCGCGGCTGCACATTCCTGCGCCTCCGGCTCCCGCGAGTCCGCCGGAGCGGCTATTGCCGCTAATCGAGGCCCTCGCGCCCGCCCACCTGATGTTCGATGCGCGTGCACTGCACTATGGCCACCGCTATCGGAGCGGTTTCTGGGCTATCTATCTCTTAAGCGCCATTGCGGTGCTCTTTGCGGTACTGCCCCTGGCGCTCGGCTGGGACGACCGCCGGCATCTGCTGCACCCCACATTGGGGCTATGGGCCGTCGCCGAAGTTATCGTCATCGGCACGGTCAGCCTGATTTATTGGATGGGCCATCGGCGCGATTGGCAGGGGCAGTGGCTGCGCGCCCGGACTGCGGCTGAATTGATCTGGTATCTGCCGCTCGTGGCCCCGCTGATCGATTTCACTCAGCGCGAACCTTCCGCCAACTGGTATATGCGCGTGTTCGATCCCGGCAATCACCTGCGAAGCGGCGACGAATTGGAGGCCATTTCCTCGAAAAACGAGTCGTTGGCGCGAACGCTGCTCGATTCCGCCTGGTCGGATCCGGTGTTCGTCTCCAAGTACGCGATCTGGACCACCGGCATCCTCGAGGCGCAGGCGCACTACCATCACCGGGTCTCCATCAAGCAGCATGCCCTGCTGCACAGGGTGCATTCCGTAAACATCGGGCTGTTTGGCCTGACTGCGCTCGGCGCGGTTACGCATCTGTGGGTTCACACCATTTGGCTGTCAGTGCTGACAACCTTTTTCCCAGCCCTGGGCGCTTCGTTGCATGGCGCGCTCGCCCAGTCCGAGGCCTATCGGCTCGGTGCCACATCGGAACGCTTATGGGGAGAACTGCAGCGCGCCATCGGTTCGATTCGCGCGACGCTGGACCCCCATGGCGCGTCACCCGATGCCGCCGCAGTCAAGGAATCGGTCATGGCGGCAATCGAACTGATCCTGGATGAACATCAAGATTGGCACATGCTGGTGCGCCCGCATCGTCTACCGTTGGCCTGAAAGAGTAATATTGCGCTTGATAAAAACCTTAAGGGAGACCGCAATGAGCTTGAGACTATTTCGGCTGGCGCCGATCGCACTCGCCGCCAGTTTTGCTGTGGGCGCTATCGGGACGGCGCAGGCCCTTGACGTCAAGGTCAAACTGACGGGCGATCAAGAAGTGCCGGCCGTGGCGAGCACTGCCACCGGGGTGGGCACAATCGTGATCAAGGACGACAAATCGGTGAGCGGCAGCATCAAGACGACGGGTATCGAGGGCACCGTGGCCCATATCCATGTGGCCGAACCGGGGAAGAACGGTCCGCCGATCATTACGTTGACCAAAAACGCAGAGAGCACCTGGTCCGTGCCGGAAGGCGCCAAGCTGACCGACGAGCAGTACAAGGCATTTAAAGAAGGCAATCTCTACGCCAATGTACACAGCGCGGAGCACAAGGGCGGCGAAATCCGCACGCAGCTCAAGCCGTAGTTTGACTTAGGATCCGGATTCGATCATGCGAACCTCCGCCATGCTGTGGGTTGCGGTGCTTGCGCTTGGCTCCGCGGCGGCGTCCGCACAAACAAATGCGCAGCTGCGCGCATACCAGGATTTCGAGAACGCCAAGGCCGCCGGCCAGACAGCGGCAGCGCTCGATTTTGGCAAGCAGGCCATTGCGCTGACCGAGGGCGGCGACAGCGCAGAACTCATCGAATTATCGCGCAACGTCGGCGACTTCGCCGCCCAAGCAGGCAGCGACGAGCTGGCGCGCGGATACTATCTCAAGGCATTGCACCTCCAGGAAGCGGCGCTCGGGCCCAATCATCCGGACCTCGTCCCTGTTTTGTCTGCGCTGGCCGAGTTGGCCATGAAGGATAAGCGCTATGCGGACGCGGAGTCGCAACTCACGCGTATCCTGAGCATCGAGCAGGCGGCCTACGGCGAGCGGCATGCAAACACGCTGGCGAGTCTCGCAAAGCTGCGCGCCCTTTACCAAGTCACGAATGACGCGCCGGGAATCTCGCGCGTGGATGCACAATTACAGCCTCCACCTGCCGCCACTCGGGGTTCTCTGCCGCGTCCGGGAGAGGCGGCCGGCAAGGAGCGCCGCTACAAACAAAACGAACTGGGCTTCGCGACGGTGAGGGTTTTTTACGGCACCAATCGCGCACGCACTGGGGCCTTGAAGCCCTCGCAGTTCTACGGCAAGGCACGAGGCGAATTGGAATACGGATACCTCGATGTGACGATCCCTCGGATCCACCAGGAAGCACAGCTCGAAACGGAACCGAAGTGGGTCGAATATACCTTCATGGCCGATCCGGCCGCCCTGCGCGCTCAATATGTCCTGCTCGACAAAGTCACGCCGCTGGAGATGCGCGAATTTACGCGCGCCTTGCACCAGCAGATCAGCGAATCACGCTTCAAGGATGTCTTCATTTTTGTGCACGGATTCAACAATACCTTTGAGGAGGCCGCACGGCGCGCGGCGCAGATGGCCTACGATTTGGATTTTGACGGCACGCCGATGCTGTACAGCTGGCCCTCGCAAGGAAGCGCGACCGCATATGCCATCGACGAAGCCGCCGTCGGCATCAGCGGGCGGCGGCTGTCCGACTTCTTGGAGACTGTCGTCGCCCAATCGGGAGCGCAACGAATTCACTTGATCGCCCACAGCATGGGAAATCGAGCGTTGATCGAGGCGCTGCAGACCTATCTCGCCAAGCGCGCGCCGGACAACCGCCAGCACATCTTCGGGCAGATCGTGTTCACCGCGCCGGATGTGGATCGCGATTACTTTACCGACGCGATCCAGTCGCTGAGCGGAGCCGCCGAGCGCATCACGCTGTACGCATCCGATAACGACTATGCGCTGCGCAGCTCGCAATTCCTCCATGGCGCTCCGCGCGCGGGAACCGCGGGCGATATCATCCTCAAGCTCGCCGGAGTCGACTCCATCGACATGTCCTCGGTGCCGGCGGACTCGCTCGGCCATTCCTACTTCGCGGCAAACTCCGGCGCGATATACGATATGTTTCGATTGCTTTGGCGCGGCGACCCTCCTCCGCAGCGTTGCGGCATGAGCAATCGCAAGGCAGCGGGCACCTTTACCGTATGGTGGTTCGACGCCGAGGCCTGCAAGGGCGCGGACATGCTCGAGGCCGGCGTCATGCTGAAACGTTTTGGCGAATTGGCACGGCAACACGTGCTCAGCAATATCTCGGCCCTGACCGATCCCTCACAGCAACGCGAATGGAAGCTGGTATTGACACGACTCGACGGTCTGTTGCCGAAGTCGACTCAGCCCAAAGGCAGTGTACCCAAATGACTCGACTTAAAAGCTTGTCAGGCCTAGCGCTGTGCGCCTCGTTGCTGCAGCAGCCGGCCCTTGCCGCCAAGGACAGCGTCAGTGTCCGTGCCTATGTGAACGACACCTGCATCATCGCCGATGAACCGTTCTTTCTGCCGGCCGCGCCGCCGAAGGACGGAGAAACCCAGGCAACGGCAAAGTTTCTGCCGCTGTTGGGCCTCGTGATCGGCAAGCTGGCGGAGCTGTTCATCAATCACGAAATCCAGTCATCGGCCAATCGCTACAAGGCCGGCGTCGCCCGCAAGGACACGCGCTATGCGGTGACCCGGGAGATGAATCTGTATCGCGTCGATTTTGAACCGGCGCCGGCGCTCGAAATCAACGCCAAGTTGGGCTGCATGACCCTGGTGGCGGCCAATTTCAAACCGGATGCCACCGACTGTACGGCAGCTTATGTGCCGAAGGAGCTGGCGAAGGAAAGCATTGGCCTGCCGCAATCGGAGTGGAAGACATCGAGATCCGACGATTCGATCGAAAACCAGCTGCGTCGAGCCAACATCTGCATCGACGGCAAGATCCACGCCGCGTATGAGGCGCGATTCGAATTTTCGGCCGACGGGACCGCATACCGGCTGAAAGATGCGGGTTATCGGGTCGATGCGCTTTTGACCACGGATAAAGCCGGCACGACGCGCAACACCCTGTATACGCTGAAAATCTTCAACCCGAGCACGACCGACCAACAGGAGGTACTGTCGAGCGCCTGGGTGAACATCGGCCCCGTCAAGGCCGGTTCGAGATCGCATGGCTCGGGAGGAGATGCGGCGCCCTGGCTGCGCGTGCCGCCGCTGCCGACGGAAGCACGCCGCAATTTCGATGAAAAGACCAAAGTTCATCAACAGGTAACCGGAGAGATCGAAGCGCTGCAGCGGGCGCTGACCCGCAATCAGCGGCTGCTGGCGGGATTGGACCAGCGGATATCCAAAGCGAGTCCCGACTTGCTCGAAGGGCTCAAGCAGGAACGCACGCGTGTCGCGGTCCAGAATCAGTCACAGTCGGCAGAGCTGGATGCGCGGCGCGCGGAATACCAAGACTTGCCGCGAAATCCACTGGAGTTCATGCCGGTCACCATCGAGGTGGCGGTCACGGAAACGGAATCTGAGAAAAAGGCGCAAGTTGCGTTGGCGGAACTCGTCGGCAGCAACAGCGGCCTGGTGGCCTCGGCAGTCGGCAACGCCGCGAGCGGCCTCCTATCCAAGGCTGCAAACGTCAACGACCTGAAGATCGAACCGGATTCGGCGGATGTGGCCGCTGAGCTTGCACACGCGCGCGCCGGCTACTACGACGCCCTGGTTGCCGCTCACACCACCTCATCCGCATCGACGCAGCGGGATCTGGAGCGCAAGCTTGCGCTGGAAAGAGATAAATATAACGAGGCCAGGCGCTCGGCTGGTCTGGAGCAAATCCAATGACGCAAAAAATCCCCGCGGCGATTCTCTTGTCCGCCCTCGCCGGTCTCTGGATTCCGGCGGCATCGGCCGGGACGCCGGAAGACCCTGAGCCAAAGGCGGTCTTGTCGAATGAGCAGATACAGCAGGCGCTGCAGGCGCCGGTTACGCGCAGCTTCGCACCGCGCGGCCTGGCGCGGCGACAGTCGAGCGATTCCGGCCAATCCGTGAACCTCAACATTCCCTTCGAACACAATTCCAGCGCCTTGATGCCGCAAGCCACGGCGCAGCTAAAAGAGCTGGGGCTGGCGTTGAGTTCCGCCTCTCTCGGCAAAGACAAATTCCTGGTCGCGGGGCATACGGATGCGAAGGGCAGCCCCCCGTACAACAAGCAGCTGTCTCTCAAGCGCGCCGAGGCGGTGAAGCGATTCTTGGTCGCCAAGGGCATGGATGCCGGCCGTCTGACCACCGTAGGCTATGGATCCGAGAAGCTACTGGAACCGGATCGGCCCGAGGACGCGAGCAATCGGCGGGTCGAAATCCGCGATCTCGGGTCGGCAAACTGAGGCAACCCAACACAACGCTAGTCGAGCGGGCCAGCGAGCCCTATCGCAGCGCCGGACTATTCGCCTACAACTTTGCGCGCGGCAAGCTGCGCGGTGACCCCGTGTTCCGAGCGCTCTTGGAACAGGGGCTGCTGCTGGGGCGCGGCCGCATCCTTGACTTGGGCTGCGGTCAGGGGCTATTGGCGGCCTGGCTCGCCGCCGCCCTGCACTGCTACGAAAGCGGGAGTTGGCCGCAGGAATGGCCGCCGGCGCCGATGCCGACTTCGACTCGTGGAATCGAATTGATGAGCCGCGATGTGGAGCGCGCGCGAATTGCACTCGGCCCCAAATGCGAAATACTGCAAGGCGATATTCGAGACGCGGAATTCGAGGCCAGCGATGCCGTGGTGATACTCGACGTCTTGCACTACATCACCAAGGAAGAACAACGGCAGGTGCTGAAGCGGGTGCGCGCCGCATTGCCGGCGCGCGGCTTGCTGCTTCTGCGCATTGGCGATGCCGATGGCGGCCTGCGCTTTCGCTACAGCCAGTGGGTTGACAGGCTGGTGATGCTGCTCCGCGGTCACGCACCCATGACAACACACTGTCGAAGCGCCGTGCAGTGGCGAGAACTACTCTGCGAGTGCGGCTTCGAAGTTCAGGCAACTCCGATGAGCGAGGGCACGCACTTCGCCAACGTTCTGCTGATCGGCTACGCGCAATAACTATTCGCGCCCAGCGCCCGGGGTCGCGCCTAGCGCCCCGGCTGAAAGACGACAAGGCTCGTGACGCTGCCGTCGCCCGTCACCGATGTCAGATGTCCATCGCGGGAGAAATTGAGCTGGTATTCCCCGTGTGAGGAGCGCCACATTCTCCACTGCGGCGCATCAAGAGAAAGATTCTCGCTGGTGAGCGGATAGCCGACTGCGACGATCACCTGTTCCCGAGACATGCCGATCATGACCTTACCCTGGCGGATCGCCTCTTGAATGGTCGCAGGATAAGAGGAGATGCGCCCACGAGGATCGTCCTTGACGACGATTTTGTTGACCCAGGCGTCCAGCGATTCTTGGTCGCGGCCGTAGTCATGCCCTAAGCGCATGGGTTTTCCATCGACCTTGACCGCGGCGCGCTGGCGCCCGTAGCTCAAGACTTCGATGGGAGTGCCGGCCGGAATCATCGGCAACTCCGAATAATTGCCGTCGTTTATCCAGTCCTTGTCATAGTGAAGGTCGCAACAGGCGTATCCCTGCCGCGGAAAGGCGGCTTGTCCGTCGGCGCCAACGGGCGCAGGCGCCGGTTTTGCCAGACCGACCGAAGCCATGACATCGCGCAGAATGCCCGCCTGCGTTCCGGCGGGAATACTGAAGAGCAAGCAAGCGAATGAACCAAGCGCTGCGCGTAGGGCGATGCGCGCGCGCATTTTGTAGGCAATCATTGTTTTTCTCCCCTATCGGCGCCGAAACTTCGGCATGCCGTGGCGGGTGATCATGCCACCAACGGCCGCTACTTCGCCAGCGGCGGGAGCCAAAAATCCGCTTATGTGAAGGCGAAGCGCGCGCGGCCCCGCGCTCCTTCGCGAGTCAACCCTCTATACTGGCGCGATGGGGTTCATTCGCTTCGCGCTGTTCGCACTGGCCGTCTTGGGATCGGCAGCGGCGATGTCGGCGGAGAACCGCATAGCGCTCGTCATCGGCAACAGCGAGTATTCCAGCGGCCCCCTGCCCAACCCTGCGAACGACGCCAAGATGATTGCCGAGACGCTGAATAATCTTGGATTCGAAGTTATTGCGCGCCGCAACGCAGACCAAAACACCATGAAACGGGCTATCCAGGAATTCGGATCCCGCTTGGAGAAGGCCGGACCTTCAGCCGTCGGGCTGTTTTATTACGCCGGGCACGGTGTGCAGCTCAACGGACGCAACTACCTCATCCCCACCCCCGCGCAGATCGAGCGCGAGGGCGACGTGGAAATAGAAGCCGTGAGCGCGGATTGGGTCATCGAGCAGATGCGCTACGCGCGCAATCGACTCAACATCGTGATTCTCGATGCCTGCCGGAACAACCCGTTCACACGCAGCATGCGCTCCGTCGATCATGGGCTGGCCACCATGGATGCGCCGGCGGGAATTCTGATCGCGTATTCAACTGCGCCCGGCGCGGTGGCCGCGGACGGGTCGGGCCGCAACAGTCCCTATACGGAAGCGCTCAGCAAGGCAATGCGCGATTTGCAGGAACCCGTCGAACAAGTTTTCAAGCATGTGCGCGTCGGGGTCATGAGCGCCACCTCGGGTAAGCAAGTGCCGTGGGAATCATCCTCGCTGACCGGCGATTTTTACTTCGCGGCGCCCAAGTCCGCAGCGCCTGCACCGTCCCCTGCGGCGGCACCCAGCACAGCCCCACAGTCACTGGCGGCCGAGCCGAGCAGATCATCGGGCACATTCGGCTCCTTCGTCTCCGGATTGTTCGGCGCAAATAAACCCGCGCCGGAGGCCCCGCCAAAACCTGCCGATGCGCCCATCCGGCAAGCCGTGAACATCCCCAACAAAACACCGGACGTGCCGGCCGGATCGCTTGCGGGCAGCAGCGTCGCTGCCCTGCTGCAGTCCCTCGGAATTGAGTCCGGAGAGATGGACGCGGTGCACAGCTATCCACCGGCGACGGTTCGTCAGCTGATCGCGCGCAGCCCGCGCCATGTGACAGTGGGCAACACGCCCAAACAGATTCAATCGGCACTGGCGCTGTGCCGTCAGTACTCATCGGAGTGCCAGCTCAGCATGTTCAGCGATGAAGTGCTGCGCACCCAGGTACTCGAACCATTTGAAGTCGATGCGCTTCCCGTGAGCGTTCAGGCGTTCCGCCAATTCGTCGACGCCACGCACTACAAGACGGAGGCGGAGAACGTGGGCTATGCCTACGCCTATGTTGGCGGCAGCAAACTGACGTCGGTGGCGGGTGGCACCTGGCGCAACGGCATCAAGCAACACGAGATCGTGGATGAGGCAGCGGTGATTGCCGTCAGCTTTCAGGATGCGGTGGCCTACTGCAAGTACAGGGCTCAACGCCTGCCGAGCGAGAATGAGTGGGAATACGTCGCGCGCGGCCCCGAACGGCACACGTTTCCCTGGGGCGAGAACATGGGTCCCGCCGTCGGAACGGCCAATGCCGCGCCGCGCGCCGGCGATGGACCCGCGGAAGGGATCGGCGGGCGCTATCGGGGCCTGTCGGGAAATGTGTGGCAATGGGTTGACAGCAAGGTTAACGGCAGACGCGTGTTGAAGGGCTCCTCGTGGCTCGAGACCAATCCGGCATTCAGGCGTTCCGCCAGCCGGCGATACGAGCTGCCCAACCGGGCCGATGAGGACAGTGGTTTTCGCTGCGCCAGGTCCGTCGCCGAGTGGCCCGATACGGATCTGTGGTTGGCGCAAATTAAATAGCTTGCCGCGGCGCCGCTATACTACCCGGCGTGTCAGCCAAGTGAGAATCATCCGATGAAACTACCGGTTCGAATTTGCATTCTGATTGCGGCGAGCCTGATGGCGCCGGCGGCATCGATGGCCGAGTCGAGCACAGCACGAAAGCCAATCACCCATGAAGCACTGTGGATGATGAAGCGCGTGGGCGCCCCCGTTGCGAGTCCCGACGGTAAGTGGGTGGTGTACTCGGTTCTGGAGCCGTCTTACGAGCCGGATAAAGCGGTGAGCGATCTGTGGGTGGTGGCCACCGATGGCGTCAAGCCGCCGCGGAGAATCACCAACACCAAAGCACCGGAAGGCGATGTCGTCTGGTCTTACGACAGCAGCAGCATCGCGTTCACCACAAAGCGCGAAACCGACGAGGCCGACCAAGTCTACATTCTCAATCTCGCCGAGGGCGGTGAAGCGCGCCGGCTCACGAGCGTCTCGACAGGCGCGTCGAATCCCCGGTGGCGGCCGGACGGCAAGGCGATCCTGTTCGAGTCTTTCGTCTATCCGAATACGCTGGATGATGAGGCCAACAAGAAAGTCGCGGCCGAGCGCAAGGCGCGCAAGTACAACGTGCGCACCTATGAACACTTCCCGATCCGCTACTGGAATCAGTGGCTGGACGATCGCCAGCCGACGGTCATGGTGCAAAGCACCGAACCCGGATCGACCCCGAAGGACATCCTTTCCGGCAGCACTCTGGCGCGAACCTCCGGATTTTCAGGAACGGAAACCGACACCAGCGTCACGCTCGCCCCGCTATGGAGTCCGGACGGCCGTGACGTGCTCGTTGTCGCCACCACGGAGCGATGGCATGCCGCTTACAGTCATGTCGGTTATCACTTGTACCGCATGCCGGCGGAAGGTGGCGAGGCCGCCATCGTCAGCCCCGCCTCAGGCGAATACTCGGAGGCGAGTTTCAGCCCTGACGGCAAGTCGCTCTTCTTTAAGTACGAGCTGCAGGATTCAGAGGTCTATCACCTGCCGCGCCTGTACAGGATCGCATGGCCGGCGGCCGGCGAACCCACGCTGGTCGCGCGCGATTTCGACCGTGAACCCTCACGCTATGCACTGACCGCCGACAGCAAATCCGTCTACCTGCTGGTGCCCGAAGCGGGGAAGGAAAACCTCTATCGAGTGGCCGCCGATGGCGGCAAACCGGCCCTGGTGTTGGAGCCGGCCACTGGTGGGTACACCTCGCTGCAGATTCCTGAGAAGGCTGCGAAGCCCACTCTCATCGCGGGCTATGGCAGTTCGGTCAGTCCGACTGAAATCGTGCGCATCGATCCCGCGCGGCGTACCCATACCAATCTCACTCACGTGAACACCGCGGCGGCCGCGGCAATCGATTGGCAGGCGCCGCAGCACTTTTATTTCACCAGCGCCAAGGGCCGCAACATTCACAACATGATCGTGCTGCCGCCGGCCTTCGATGCCGCCAAAAAATATCCGATGCTGGTCTTGATCCATGGCGGCGCGGCGAGCAACAACCCGGATCAGATCGGACTGCGCTGGAATTATCATCTGTTGGCCGCGCCCGGATACGTCGTCTTGATGACGGACTACACCGGATCGACCAGCTTTGGCGAGAAGTTTGCGCAGGCCATCAAGCTTGATCCGTTGCGAACACCGGGCGATGAAATCAATCAGGCGGCGGATGAAGCCATCAAGCGCTTCCCCTTTGTCGATGGCTCGCGGCTGTGCGCGGCCGGCGCCAGCTACGGCGGCCATCTGGCCAATTGGATCGAGGCGACGACCACCCGCTATAAATGCATCGTCAGCCACGCAGGCGAGGTCAACCTCACCAGCCAATGGGGTACGAGCGATGGGATCTATGGCCGCGAAGTGACCAATGGCGGACCGCCGTGGGAAGGCAATCCGGTGTGGCGCGACCAGAGCCCGTTAACGTACGCGGGAAATTGGAAGACACCCATGCTCCTCAGCATCGGTGAGCGGGATTATCGCGTGCCCCTCAACAACACGCTCGAGAATTGGAGCGCGCTGCAGCGAATGCACGTGCAAAGCCGGTTATTGGTATGGCCTGACGCCTGGCATTGGATTCTCAAGCCCGAGGATAGCCGCCACTTCTATGAAGAGGTCCACGGCTGGCTGGCGACGTACCTCAAGGACGCGTCGCCCGCACAAGCGCAATGAGCAAAGGACAGGTCGCGCAGCGCGGGCTGCGCGACCTGTTGCTTGATGCCGGGTTTTCTTAGTTGGCGGGGCTCGCGGTCCTGCGGATGAACCCAGCGACGTTGTCGTGCAGTAACTTCAACGATGAATCCTTGGCATAGACCATGTGGCCCGAGTCATAGAATTTGTACTCGATGTTTGCATGCAAATTCGCCGGAATGGGCAAGTGATGCATCTCGTAAATGCCCTGATAGAACGGAGTGGCCAGATCGAAGTAGCCGGCGTTGAGCTGGACCTTCAAGTTCGGATTGATCTTCATGGCATTCGCCAGGTCGGGCATGACGTTCGAGCCTTGACGCGATGAGCCAAATCGCTGGTTCTGACCCGGCTGCTGGTGCACAAAGCTCCAATCGCGACCGGCCGAGATGCTGTGCTTGAATTCCTTGCCGTCGCCGTAATGCAAATCCTTGCGCGCATACTCGTTGAACGCCGAAACGTAGGCAGATCCCAAGGCGGTCGACTGCGGATCATACTCGGCGCGCTGCGCCAACGGGTCGATGTCGGGTCCCGAAAACCGAGTGTCCAGCCGGCCGGTCGTCAGACTCGCATCGTCCTGCAAATTCTGGCGAAATTCCCCGCCATCGATGCGCAAATCCGCCTTCAAGATGTATTCGACCGACAAGCCCGTGTACTGATGCAGCTTCTCGGCCACGGCTCGCTTGTCGGCGGGACTTAAGTCAGACCCCGCCGCGAGCGCTCGCCCGTAATCCCCCATGGCGAACTGCTCCACCTCGGTCAGCAACGATTCCAGATCCTTGCGATCGCCAGGTAATTTCTTGTGATACCAGGCGGTGGCTGCATAGGTGGGAAGAACGGTCTGATAAGGCAGGTCGATGCCGGGGTTGCCTGTGGGGCGATCGGGACTCAGATCGAAATTGAGAATCTGCGACAGCAGAATGACCCCGTTGAAGTCGATGGAACGATCAGCTTCGAGTTGATTGATGAGCACTGCCGAGCGCGGCGTTCCATAGCTCTCACCGAACAGATATTTGGGCGAATTCCAGCGCCCGTACTTGGTCAGAAATTGGGAAATGAATTGGGCAAAGGCATACGCATCCTGATCGACGCCGAAGAAGGCCTTTTCCTTGTCCTTGCCGGCAATTCGGCTAAAGCCGGTGCCCGGCGCGTCAATGAATACGAGGTCGGTTGCATCCAGCAAACTGGAGGCATTGTTGATCAAGGAATAGGGAGCCGCGGGCGTGTGCGCATCGGTGGCAGTCACGATGCGCCGCGGTCCGAAAGCGCCCATATGCAGCCAAACCGTTGCGGAGCCGGGACCGCCGTTATAGATGAAGGTCACCGGTCGAGAGCCGCCGCCATTCTTGAAGTAAGCCACATAGAACATCGAAGCTTCGGCCGTCGGATTCTTGTCTGCGCCCTCTTCTCCGGCGCCAGGACCGCGTTCAGGCTTGGGGTCGCGCGGCACATCGTCCCAATCCTTGGGGTGCACGATCAGCGTGCCGGCAATCGCTTGATACCCGATGGACTGTCCGCCGATGGTCACGGTGCCGTTGCTGATGGAAGACTCAGTTTTGAACGGTTGAAACTTCCCGCCTTCCGATTTTTCGGCCTCGCTCTCCGATTTTTTATCCGGCGGGTTCGGTGCAGCGGGCGCGGCAACCAACAGCGCGGGCAATGCCAGCGCAAGAGCCGCACCCAGGCAGGCGCCGAATTTGAATCGATTCATGTTGTCCTCCAATGAATTTTAATGTCTGTTTTACGAAGTCTAACGGGACCGAATGCAACAAGTAAGGGAGCTAATGGATTCCCTCAACGCGGATGCTCGCCTATAGTGGAGGCAATGCCCCGCCCAACTCTAGTCACGGGCTACTTCTTTGCAAATCTTTACCAGAGTGCGACATGACCATGAAGACCTTCAATTGGGCGGCAGGGCTTGCATTGCAGTTCGCCTTGGTTTCTGGGCACGCGCATGCTCAAGCGCCCGCCTCCCCCAAGGACGGGCTGTATTTTCCAAGTGCCGTCGGCCAAACCGAGGCCGATGAATACACGCGATATGAGCTGCTCGCTCCGGAGACGGCGAGCTTCAAGATTTATTACGAAGTCACCGCAACGACGCCGGGCGCGAAGTTCTTCTACAACCCGATCCGCAAGGGCAGCGCCGCCAGCGATGAGAGCGTGTATGACGCCATGCGGGGCACCGCTCTGCACTTTGAGGTGGTCAGCGGCGCGCAGGCACGCAAGGACCCTTTGATGCCCGATGCGGATCTGGACACGAATTACATCAAGGTCACGCTCGCAAGACCGGTACCTGCGCAGGGTCAAGGCCGCGTGCTGATCATCAAGACGTACAAGGACCCGAAGAGCTACTACGCCGAGGGCAAGAGCATCGTCTTCAATCGGCCGCTCGGAGTAAAGCGCAACAAAGTCGTCCTGCCGCCGGGATACGAGATAACAGGATTGACCGTCCCCTCGCAGATTTTGACGGAGAAGGATGGGCGCATCGCGATTAGTTTCATGCATGCCGGAACTGGGGAAGCGCACCTGATTCTGCACGCAACCAAGACGGCGCAAATGGGAGCGGCTGCGCTCCCCAAAGCGCTGACCGCCACGCGCAGCTGGGAGTCGCCGTTCACGGGAGAAACCGAGCAGGAACGGCTTTCGGAGCGCGCGCATCAGGACCGGGATATCGTGTACTTCCTGCAGCAGCCGGAAACCCACGCGTTCAGTTTGTATCACGACTATACGGAATCCCGGCCGGGCATCAGCGGGTACGCGAACATCGTGCGCGAAGGCAGCGTTGCCAGCCATCCGTCGGCGAGCATTTTGGATACCGGCGAGCAGTTGAAGACGCTGGAAATGAGCGGCGCGGAACTTGCGGCATCGAAAATCAATGTCGGGGAAGCCGCGGCACCCACGGCTCGCGTGGTCGTGATTCCGTTTGCGCCTGTGCAAGCCGGTCAGACGCTGCGGTTGCGGATCGCTGAAACGTACACGGCGCCCGTGAGCTACAAGTTGGAGGGCGATGAATTCGTGTTCGACCGAAGCTTGGGCCGGCCGCGAAACGCGGTGGTGCTGCCCTCCGGCTGGTACTGTACATACAGCGCGGCTCCGGCCACCGTGACTCAACTGCCGGACAATCGCATCCGCCTGGACTACTGGGACGATCGGCCTGAAGCGGTGGATGTGCTGTTGAAGGCTAAGCGGCGTGTCGCCGCGGAGGCGGGAGCCTAGGCTCCTAAGGTTTCGTCTGACTGACGGTCGGTGACTGCGGGTCCTTGGGAGTCGGCGTGGGCTCGACCGGAATCACGGGCAAGTGATAGGCATCGACCTTGGTCTTGGATTCCTGATCCTGTTTCTTCTTCTCTTCTGTCGCCCGCAGCTGATCGCGGCTGCGCTCGAATTCCTCGACTCGCTTTGCCTCGGCGGCCGGATCGACTCTCGACGCGAGACGCTCGATGGCAATTCGCGCGTTCAAACAATCCGAATCTGTGCGTGCCTTGTCAGGATTGCGATTGCACTTCATGAGTACGCCGTCCAGCGCAACTCGATCCTCCATCAGGTCCGCGACAGTCACGGGAGGAATGCGCCGCGGACTGCATCCGGCCGTCGACAATGCGGCGGCAATGCAGCCGCATACGAGTATTGATTTGAATGAAATTGGCATATAGCTTCCCACCAGCAATGTTACCCAAAATGGGGCGTCAAGCGACCCTTTGGTTGTGACGCGCCTCACGACTTGACAATGTTCCTACAGGTGACTTTTACGGGCGGCCCGTTTGACCGCGTCGAAGCGCATGTGTACCGTTCCGGACATGCCCACGCCAAAAGCCGCAAAACAAGAAACGCCCGACTTTGAGACGGCCATGCGCGACTTGGAGGAATTGGTCGAGCGCCTGGAACACGGTGATTTGCCGCTCGAAGAGTCGCTCGCGGCATTCGAGCGCGGCGTCATGCTGACGCGGGCCTGCCAGAGCGCGCTGAAAGAGGCTGAACAGAAAGTCGAAATCTTGCTGAAAAAAGCCGGTGAGCCGGCGGTCGAAGATTTCATGCCCGAAGAACCGAAAAACGGCTGACACCATGTGAATGCCGACGCGATGGAAGCGCGAATGCGTGGGTATCAAGCACGCGTCCAGACGGTGCTCGATGCCGCGTTGCCGGCAGCCGAATTGGTGCCGCAACGATTGCACGCCGCGCAGCGCTACGCGGTCCTCGGAGGCGGCAAGCGACTGCGCCCCTTGCTGGTCTATTGCACGGGCGAGGCGCTGGAAATTCCCACGACCATCCTCGATGCGCCCGCCGCGGCGGTGGAGCTCATTCATTCTTACTCGCTGGTGCACGATGATCTGCCGGCGATGGATGACGATGATCTGCGGCGCGGTCAGCCGACCACGCATCGCGCCTTCGATGAGGCAACCGCCATACTCGCCGGCGACGCGCTACAGGTACTGGCATTTTCACTGCTCTCGCGCGATCGCACGCCGGGCGTGACGGGTGAGGCGCGCCTGCAAATGATTCAAATTCTGGCGGACGCGAGCGGCACCGCCGGCATGGCCGGCGGCCAGGCGATCGATCTGGCCGCCGTGGGCCGCGCGTTGACGCTGGAACAGCTCGAGGCCATGCATCGACTCAAGACCGGTGCGCTGATCCGCGCCAGCGTGCTGATGGCGGCGGCGTGTTCTCCCAAGCTCGGCGCGGCGAAATGGGAGGCACTGGACGGCTACGCGCAAGACATTGGTCTCGCGTTTCAAATCCAAGACGACATACTCGATGTGGAAGGGGCAACCGAAGAGATCGGCAAGACCCGTGGCGCCGATGCAGCACGCGCCAAACCCACCTATCCCAGCGTGCTGGGGCTGGAGGCGGCCAAGACGCGCGCGCGCGAGTTGAAGTTGCGCGCCTGCGAACGGCTTGCGCCGCTGGGCGAGTCATCCCAGGTTCTGGCCTGGCTGGCCTCGTACGTGGTCCAGCGCCGCGCCTAAAGTCTCAGATTGGCGACAATCGGTGCATAAGACGCCTAAATCACGCCTTTCCGCCGATTTCCGCCTGTCGGTCGTCACCTTCCGCGCGGTCTCCAGCCAAGTCGGGGCGAATGGTCTAAAATTCTTGTGTTTCGCGGTTTCGCCACCACTCAAGGCGTGATCGCCTCAACAGGAACCGAATATGAACGTTGCGTTGCCCGCGAAAAAGCCGAAAACCCAGTCTGTGGAGGATGTCCAGGGACACTCCGACACTCGACAGATACCCATCAACAAGGTGGGCATCAAGGATATCTTTCACCCGGTGAAGGTGAAGGATCGGTCGCGCGGCGAGCAGCACACCGTTGCGAACTTCAACATGTACGTGAACTTGCCCCACAACTTCAAGGGCACCCACATGTCGCGCTTCGTCGAGATCCTGCATCGGCACGAACGTGAGATCTCAGTCGAATCATTCAGCCTGATGCTGTCGGAAATGACCGAACATTTGGCCGCAACCGCCGGCCATATCGAAATGACCTTTCCTTATTTCGTCATGAAGAAGGCCCCGGTGTCGGGCGTCGAAAGCCTGATGAACTACCAGGCGACGATTTTCGGCGAACATCGCAACGGCGTGACGGAAGTCTGGCTCAAGGTCGTGGTGCCGACCACGAGCTTGTGTCCCTGTTCGAAGGAGATTTCGGACTACGGCGCGCACAATCAGCGCTCTCACATCACCCTGACGGCGCGGCTTGCCGAACATATGTGGCTCGAAGAGCTGATTGAAGTCGCGGAGCGCGAAGCTTCATGCGAGGTCTACGGAATATTGAAGCGGCCCGACGAGAAATTCGTCACCGAGCGCGCGTACGACAATCCGAAATTCGTGGAAGACACGGTGCGCGATGTTGCCATGGCGCTCAATAGGGACAAGCGCGTCAGAGCCTACATCGTCGAGGCGGAGAATTTTGAGTCGATCCACAATCATTCGGCCTACGCCATGATTGAGCACAACAAGGAAGCTGTCGTTTTCGCCTAAGGTGCGGCCCGCTCCGCGCTCTGGCCCCGCTCCGCATTCTGCAGACGGCCGATCATGCTGCGCAGGAACACTTGATTGAAGCGTAGCTGGCATTCCGCCGAGACCTGCTCGAGAAGGGTGGAGCTCACTTTCATGACGGTCACGGAACCCGATGCGAAGATCGTGGCCGTGCGCTTCGCACCGCGCACATAGCTGGTTTCACCGAAACAGTCGCCGGTTTCCAGGTAGCCGAGCGCC
>DASYIN010000037.1:0-32713 GCA_035997505.1 Steroidobacteraceae bacterium
CGCGAAAACGGGACGCCCGTTTACCGCGTAATCTAGATTCCGAATATCAACGATTGTGGCGGATGGGTTCAATGGTTTGACTGCGCAGCCGAGGCTGAACGACGCGGCCGTGGGCGCCGGTCCTTACGCCGCGGATTCCAAGGCGGCACTGTACTCGCCCACCGCCGCCAGTCCATTGAGTTTCGCCCGCTTCGACAGCGCCTTCTGGCCCGCCGTAAATCCGCTGTCCTTACCGCCCCACGCATTCAACGCGTCTTCTTGTAGAGCGCGCCCGTAGCTGAAGGTGAGTGCCCAAGGCAAAGGCCCCGCTGCGTGCATGAGGTTCAAGTGCAGCGTGGCGTCGACCGGGCTTTGGCCGCCGGACAGAAACGCGATGCCGGGCACCGCGGAGGGAACTTGGCGCTTGAGCGTGCGAATCGTCGCCTCGGCGATGCGTTGGGGCGAGGCCTGATCGGCGCATTTCTTGCCGGGGATGACCATGTTCGGCTTCAGAATCATGCCCTCCAACACGACGCGTGCTGCAAACAGGTGACTGAATACGCTATCGAGCACGGCGTTCGTAACTTCCTCGCAGCGCTCTAGTGGATGCGCGCCGTCCATGAGCACTTCCGGCTCCACGATGGGGACGATGCCAGCCTCCTGGGCGAGCGCCGCGTAGCGCGCCAATCCTTCGGCGTTGGCGTCGATGGCGTAGCGGCTGGGTATTCCTGAATCGATATTGATCACGGCGCGCCATTTGGCAAAGCGCGCGCCCAGCTTGTGGTATTCGGCAAAGCGCTCGCGCAGGCCATCGAGGCCCTCGGTCATGGTCTCGCCCGGAAACCCTGCCAGGGCTTTGGCGCCCAAATCCACCTTGATGCCGGGGATCATGCCGGCCTTGGCGAGGTAGGCTGGGAACGCGACGCCATCCTTGGTCTTCTGGCGCAGCGTCTCGTCATACATGATGACGCCGCTGATGTAATCCTTGGCGCCCGCGGCGGTGAACAGCAGCTCGCGGTAGACGCGGCGATTCTCCTCGGTTGACTCCAACTTGATGGTGTCAAAGCGCTTTTTGATGGTGCTGCCGCTTTCGTCGGCGGCCAGAATTCCGCGATTTTTGGCGACCATGCCGCGGGCAATGCTGTTTAGCTCTCCAATATTCATGTCTTGCGCATCTCTTTTGGAATTGACGGTTAACTTAAGCCAAGGATAACAAACCTGGCTTCGGTCCGCCCCCCGGCTGGAACTGACCGCCAAATAGGACTAAACTAGTCCTACATGAATCTCCGACTCGGAGGACCTTAATTTATGCTGCGTATGGGAAAAATGACGGATTACGCCACCGTCGTGCTCGCCAGTTTAGCGCAAGAGCCCGCTACGCATCGCGCTGCAACCGAACTCGCCGATCGCACGCGCCTGAGCCGGCCGACGGTCAGCAAGGTTCTCAAGGGTTTGCAGCGAGCCGGGCTCGTGACTTCATCGCGCGGGGCACAGGGTGGCTACCGTTTGGCGCGCAGTCCCGCAGAGATCACAGCGGCGCAGATTATCGATGTATTTGAGGGACCCATCGCCATTACCGAGTGCAGCGGCGCGTCCAGTCAATGCGGCATCGAACGGCTCTGCCGGGTCGGCGGCGCCTGGCAGCGCGTCAACGCGGCCATACGCCGGGCGCTGGAAGACCTGACGCTGCACCAACTCGCGGGGCTCGATTCCACGGGTGTGCGTATTGCCGATCTCGCGTCGGAAATACACGTGAATACCTGAAACATGCCCCCATCTACACAACGTCTGAATCACCTGGAACACCGTGTCTAGCAAGTCTCAAGAAGTCGAAGCCCTGGTCGGTCAGAAATATCGCCATGGATTCATCACTGACATCGAGTCCGACAGCCTGCCTCCCGGTCTCGACGAGGATGTCGTGGCCGCGATTTCGCTGAAGAAACGCGAACCGCAGTTCCTGCTCAATTGGCGGCTCAAGGCGTTTCGCCATTGGCAGACCATGCGCGAACCCACCTGGGCGCATGTGCACTACAAGCCCATCGACTACCAGGACATTTCCTATTATTCCGCCCCCCGTGCGCCGGCCAATGCGCCGAAGAGCTTGGATGAGGTGGATCCGAAGCTGCTCGCCACCTACGAGAAGCTGGGCATCCCGCTGCACGAGCGCGCGCGCCTGGCGGGCGTCGCGGTGGATGCGGTGTTCGACAGCGTCTCGGTGGCGACCACGTTCAAGGATAAGCTCGGCAAAGCCGGCGTCATTTTCTGTTCCTTCTCGGACGCGGTACGCAATCATCCTGAGCTGGTCGAGCGCTATCTCGGCACCGTCGTACCCACCGGCGACAATTTTTTCGCGGCGCTCAATTCGGCGGTGTTCTCGGATGGATCTTTCGTTTATGTGCCGCCCGGTGTGCGTTGCCCGATGGAACTGTCGACCTACTTCCGCATCAATGCGGCAAAGACCGGCCAGTTCGAACGCACGCTGATCATCGCCGCCGAAGGCGCGTCGGTGAGCTATCTGGAGGGCTGCACCGCGCCCATGCGCGATGAGAACCAACTGCACGCTGCCGTGGTCGAGCTGGTCGCGCTCGATGATGCGCAAATCAAATACTCGACGGTCCAAAACTGGTACCCGGGGGATGAGAACGGGGTGGGCGGAATTTACAACTTCGTCACCAAGCGCGGCGAATGCCGCGGCCGCAATTCCAAGATCTCGTGGACGCAGGTCGAAACCGGTTCTGCGATCACCTGGAAGTATCCGAGCTGCGTGCTCAAGGGCGAGAACTCGGTCGGCGAGTTCTATTCGGTCGCCGTGGCGAACAATTATCAGCAGGCCGATACGGGCACGAAGATGATCCACATCGGCCGCAACACCAAGAGCACCATCGTGTCGAAGGGTATTTCCGCCGGGCATGCGGAAAATACCTATCGCGGCCTGGTGAAGATTCTGCCGAGCGCCGCGGGCGCCCGCAATTTCACGCAGTGCGATTCTCTGCTGATGGGCCCGAAATGCGCTGCCCACACCTTTCCCTACATGGAAGTGAAGAACCCCACCGCGACCGTTGAGCATGAGGCCAGCACCTCCAAGATCGGCGAGGACCAGTTGTTTTATTGCCTGCAGCGGGGAATTTCCGCCGAGGACGCGGTCAATATGATTGTGAGCGGATTCTGCAAGGTCGTGTTCAAGGAGCTGCCGATGGAATTTGCCGTCGAGGCGCAGAATCTGCTGAGTGTAAGTCTGGAAGGAGCCGTCGGTTAGGCGGCGAAAGAGAGAACCATCTTGCTTGAAATTTCCGATTTGACTGCCCGCGTCGCGGGCAAAGAAATTCTCAATGGCGTCAACCTCAAGGTTAACGCCGGCGAGGTGCACGCCATCATGGGACCCAACGGCTCGGGCAAGAGCACGCTGGCGCAGGTCCTGGCCGGGCGCGAGGACTACGAAGTGACGCGCGGCACGGTAACTTTCGAGGGCCGCGATCTACTGGCGATGCGCGCCGAGGAGCGCGCCCGCGCGGGCCTGTTTCTCGGCTTTCAATATCCGGTCGAGATCCCCGGCGTCAACAATGTTTACCTGCTGAAGGCTGCGCTCAATGCGAAGCGCAAGGCGGCGGGCGAGCCGGAAGTGGACGCGTACGACTTCCTGGCTTTGATTCGTCAAAAAATGAAGTTCATGCAGATGAGCGAATCGTTTCTGACCCGCGGTGTGAACGAAGGGTTCTCCGGCGGCGAGAAGAAGCGCAACGAGGTCCTGCAGATGCTCGTGCTCGAACCGAAACTGGCCATCCTGGACGAAACCGATTCGGGACTCGACATCGATGCGCTCAAGGTCGTCTCCAAGGGCGTGAACAGCCTGCGCGATCCCAAGCGCGCGGTCGTGCTGGTCACGCACTATCAACGCCTGCTGGACTACGTCATCCCCGACCAGGTGCACGTGCTATCCGGCGGCCGAATCGTGAAGTCCGGCGACAAATCCCTCGCGCAAGAACTCGAACGCCGCGGCTACGACTGGGTGATGGGAGCGCAAGTCGCATGAATGCCGCGCTGCGCTCGTTCGAAACGCAGTGGCGCGCGCGTGCTCCCGACGCCCTGCAGCCGATTCGCGAACAGGCGATGCAACGATTCCTGGAGCTGGGCTTGCCGTCGCTGCGCGATGAGAGTTGGCGCTATACCGACCTGCGGAGCGTTGCCGCGCAGAGCTTCGCGGCCGCGGCTTGCGAGTCCAAGGGCGCTGCGGATGCGTCCGAGCTTTCGCTGGTCGATGCGCAGCAGCACGCAGCAACGCTGACGATGGTCAATGGCTGCCCATTGTTGGATGCGGATTTACCCGCTATTAAATGTCTTGAAATCAATAGCATACGAGAACTATATAAACGTGATTCTCAATCGCTGGCGCGCTTTTTTGAGTTAGCCTCGGACGCGGATCAGCGTTGGGCGCTGCTCAATACCGCGTTATTCATCGACGGCCTGTATTTGAAAATCACCGGGCCGGTGTCGACGCCCATTGTGATTCGGCACGTGGCCACGGGGGACGGCGCGCAGGCTGCGCATCCGCGCATCATCATCGACGCCTCTGCCGGGGCCAGCGCCGTCGTCATCGAGCATCACATCGCGCAGGGCGATCCCTCACCGCTGACGAACTCCAATACCCATATCGCGCTTGCGCGCGATGCGCAGCTGGAACACTACCGCGTCTTCGCCAGCGGCGCCGGCGCCACGCACCTGGACTCGCTGGACATTCATCAGGCCCAGGATAGTCAGTGCAGGCAGTTCACCATCGCCCTGGGAGGTGGCTTGGTGCGCTCGTCCCTGGAAGCGCGCTTGCACCAACGCGGCGCGAACCTCGACAGCTACTCGCTGCTGGTCGGACACCAGGATCGGCATGTGGATTGCGTAAACACCGTCACCCACGCGGCGCCCGATACGCGCAGCCGCCAAACCGCACGCGCCATCGCCAGCGACGAGAGCCGCGTGATCTTCAACAGCAAGGTCATCGTCAATAAGGGCGCCAACGGCTCGGACTCGAAACAATCGTGCCGCGGCCTGCTGCTCTCCCCCAGCGCTGAGATCGATACGCGGCCGCAGCTGGAGATCCACGCCGACGAGGTCAAGTGCGCCCACGGCGCCACCACCGGCCGGCTCGATCCGGACATGCTGTTCTACATGCTGTCGCGCGGTATCGACCGCGAAACCGCGCAAAGCCTGCTGGTGTTCGCCTTTCTGGCAGACGTGCTCACCGGCATGTCCGTGAGCTCGGCGCGTTCCGCGATCGAGAGCGCGCTGATCAGCCAATTACCCGACGCGCAAATCTTGCGGAAATTTAGATGAAAAATATTGCACTCGCCCATTCGGACCGGACCTTCGACGTCGAGGCCGCGCGCCGCCAATTCCCGATATTGACGCGCATGGTGCACGGCAGGCCGCTGGCCTATTTGGACAACGGCGCCTCCGCGCAGCGCGCACAGTCCGTCATCGCAGCGGTGGACGACTACGAACGCCGTCACCATGCCAACATCCATCGCGGTGTTCATACCCTGAGCCAGGAAGCGACCGCGATGTACGAGTCCGCGCGCGACCGCGTGGCCCGCTTCATCAATGCGCGCTCACGCACCGAGATCATTTTCGTGCGCGGCACCACCGAGGCGATCAATCTGGTCGCGCAAAGCTACGCGCGGCCGACGTTGCAGCCCGGCGATGAAGTGCTCATCACCCACCTGGAGCACCATGCGAACATCGTGCCCTGGCAGATGGTCTGCGAGCAGACCGGGGCCAAGCTGGTGGTTGCGCCCATGGATGCTCAGGGCGAGGTGCATCTCGATGCGGTGGTCGGCCTCATGAATGCGCGCACCAAGATCCTGGCGTGCGCCCATGTATCGAATGCCTTAGGAACCATCCTGCCGGTGCGGCGTTTGATCGCTGCCGCCAAAGCCCGCGGCATCATCACCCTGATCGACGGCGCGCAGGCGATCTCGCACATGAGCGTGGACGTGCAGGATTTGGGCTGCGATTTCTATGCCTTTTCCAGCCACAAGATGTACGGGCCCACCGGCGTGGGCGTGCTCTACGGGCGCGAGCAGCTGCTCGATCGAATGCCGCCATGGCAGGGCGGCGGCGAAATGATTCTCGCGGTGACCTTTGCCAAGACCACCTACAACGCCTTGCCGAACAAGTTCGAGGCGGGCACGCCCAATATCTCCGGCGGCGTCGGCCTGGGTGCGGCGGTCGATTTCTTGTCTTCTCTGGATTTGGAAGCGGCGCATGCCCACGAAAGCGCCCTGCTACACCATGCCACGGCCGTGCTCAGCAGGATTACCGGGCTGCGCATTGTAGGGACGGCGAGCGACAAGGCCAGCCTGGTCTCCTTCGTCGTGGCGGGCGTACATCCGCATGACCTGGGGACGATCCTCGACGAGGACGGCATCGCCGTGCGAACCGGCCATCATTGCGCAATGCCGGTCATGGATTTCTTCAAGGTGCCGGCAACCGCGAGAGCGTCGTTCGCCTTCTACAACACCTTCGAGGAAATCGACAGGCTTGGGCTGGGGATCGAACGCGCGCGCAAGATGTTTGCCTGATCATCATGGAACTCAACGATCTCTACCGCGACGTCATTCTCGACCACAACCGGAAGCCGCGAAACTTTGGCGGCTTGGATTCCGCCGACGCCAGCGTCGAGGGATTCAATCCCATGTGCGGCGACCACCTGACGCTGCGTCTGAAGCTCAAAGAAGGCACCATCAGCGACATCCGCTTCGAAGGTCAGGGCTGCGCCATCTCGACCGCCTCCGCCTCGCTGATGACCGAAGCCGTCAAAGGCAAAAGCCGCGACGAGGCGCTGACCCTGTTCAACCGCGTGCATCAACTGCTTACCGACGATGCAGCGCCGCCAGCCGATGAATTGGGCAAGCTGGCCGCCCTATCCGGCGTGCGTGAATATCCTGCGCGAGTCAAATGCGCGAGTCTGTGCTGGCACACCCTCGCCTCCGCGCTGAAAGCCGCCGATCTGAAATCCCTGCCTCCGGTATCGACCGAGTGAGCGGCTGACGTGCGCAGCTACGAAAATGAACCCATCGTCGTGCAGCGCGACGTCAAGGCAGTGGCAATTCCCGCCGGCGCCGAGGTGAACCTCAAATTAGGCTCGGTCGGCTACATCACGCAGGCCCTGGGCGGCAGCTTCACGGTGTACATCGACGGCAACTTATTCCGAATCGCGGGCCAAGACGCCGACGCCATCGGCAAGACGTCGGCAAAACCGCCCGAAGTTCCACCCGGTGCCTCCGAGGAGGACATCAAGAGCATCATTTGGCAGCAGTTGAAGACTTGCTACGACCCGGAAATACCGGTCAATATTGTGGACCTTGGTCTGGTCTACGAATGCGAAGTCAGCAAAAACGAGGACGCGACTCGTACCGTCGACATCAAAATGACCCTCACCGCCCCTGGCTGCGGCATGGGCGAGGTGTTGGTGGCGGACGTACGCGACAAAGTGCAGATTATTCCAACCGTGACGCAGGCCAATGTGGAATTGGTGTTCGACCCGCCGTGGAATCAGACCATGATGTCCGACGAGGCCCGACTGCAGACGGGCATGATGTGAATGACGCGAGGAAGGTTCTGTGAATTGGATTGATGCGGGCGTTGCCCAAGAACTACCGAACGGGCAGGCCAAGTCCCTGTCGGTCGGCCGCCGCACGATTGCCGTCGTGCGCAGCGGCGATGCGTTCTTCGCCATCGAAGACATTTGCACCCATGACGGCGCCCCACTGACCGGCGGTGAGATCGAGGGCAACGAGATCATCTGCCCGCGTCATGGCGCGAGATTTTGCCTGCGGACGGGCGAAGCATTGACGCCGCCTGCTTACGAGCCGGTACGCGTATTCAAAACCAAAATCGAGAATGGCCATCTGTGGGTACACGCAGGCTGACGCTACTTCGGCACGGTAAGGCAGAAGCCGCCGATGGCTATCCGGAGGACTACGAGCGGCCGCTGACTCACCGCGGCATCATCGAAGCGCAGGAAATGGCCTCGCGGCTGGTGAAGCGAAATCTCGTGCCCGATCTCATTTTGGTGAGTCCCGCCGAACGTGCCTGGGCGACCGCGGAAATCATCGCGACCGCCTGCGAACTCGATGCGAAACAGGTGCAGTGCGCGCGTGAGCTGTATCTGGCGACGCCAGAGCGAACCTGGCAGCTGCTCGCGCATCGCGCGGCCTCGCTGAATCACATCATGATCTGCGGGCACAACCCGGGACTCAGCCTTATCGCCAGCCGTTTTGGACCCAAGGCGCAGCGACGCGAGCTAGCCACCGCCGGAATCGCCACGGCCGTGTGGCATCACGCTGATTGGGCGACCTTGCAACCGGAGACCGCAAACAACTGCGAAATGGACGACCCGGAAGACATGGATGAGTCGTGGGAATGGAGCGGATAGCTAATCCGCTCGGTCACTCCGCTGAGAGCACCTTGCCTTTTCCGTCGCGGATCGCCTGCTCGATGATGGGCTTCAGCTCACGCCGGACGTCTTCGACCAACCTGCGCTGCTGCTCACCTAACATCGCCTGTTGCTCGCCCAATTTGCCCTGTTCTTCGCCGAGCTTTCCCTGCTGCTCGCCGAACTTGCCTTCCTCGCGGCCGAATTGCGATTGCAGCTCACCGACGCGGGCTTGGATCTCGCCCAAGTGGGCCTGCACTTCCGCCAGCGCCCGCTGATCGATTTGCGCGGTCAGGCGCGGAAGGTCCAACTCCTTGATCGTCTTTTCGAGTTCGACCATTTCGCGCTTGAACTCCGGGGACTCGACCAGTTTGATGCTGCGCTGCTGCGCACCGAGAACGCGCTGCTGCGCGCCGAGGTCACGCTGCTGTCTGCCCAATTCCTTCTGCTTCTCGCTTAGGTCTTTCATGGGCTCGAGCAGTTGTTGCGCTTTGGCGATTATTTGTGGGTCCTGGATCAGGTAAGGTTTGCCGTCATGCTGAAAATAAATGTAGTCGCCGCTCTGCCGAGGCAACATATCGCCTGAATCGAACATGAAGCGCGAATGACCCGAATGGATCGCCAGAATCCCTTCATCATCCTCGGTGCCGCCCGCGCCATCATGTTCCACGAAGGAATTGCTATCGCCGGCTGCAAATTTGTCGGAGTCAAAATCCTGGTTGGAAAGCTTTCTGACTTTGACGTGCTTCTTTGGGCGCGTGTCAGTCGTGGTTTGGGTGCTGATCGTGGTCTGAGTGCTGGTCGCGGCGGGGGTGGGCGCAGCGCCGGCCGCAGGGGTGCTTTGGGCCGCAGGGGTGCTCGAAACCGTATCTGAGGCGGCCACGGCATTCGTGGTTTGCGTCGCGGTGGGCGCTGCGTGCACCCGCACCACCGAGGTGGAGGCAACCATGGCCAGCATGACAATCCCGGCGGCAACAAAAGGCAGGCGCTGCCTCGGTGCAAATGAACGCTCGAATCCCCGATCGCTCAACAGTCTTTCAATGCGCGGCGTCAGGTTGCTGGAGCCCGCCATGGCAACACCGGCCATCGGCCAGCGGGTACGCGTGGCAAAGGCCAACAGCGTTTCCGCATAAGAGGTGCGGCTCTCCGCCTGCTCCACGGCAGCGCAGTCGCTCAAGGCCTCGCCCAGTTCGGCTAGCTGCCGTTGCAGCCACCAGCTGAAGGGATTGAACCAGAACAATGCGCAATGCAATCCTGCCAAAGCATGCACGTAGAAGTCCATCTGGCGCACGTGCGCCCGCTCATGCGACAGGACGACGCGCAGAGTGGCACCGTCCCATAAAGAATAGCCGTTCGGCAACAACACGCTGGAGCCGATGGTGACGGGAGTCGCAAGCCGTTGCGTCATGCGTACATCCAATGCGGGGTCGAACGGGAATATCACGCGTTCGGCTTGATTGCGCAGCCGCAGTGCAAATCCCACACCAACACAGAGTCGCAGCATCAGGACCGCCGCGACGACGCAGTAGCCGAACACCGCGAGCGTAGTCGCCATGTTGCCAAGCGTTATCACCGTATTGCCAAATTGCGCCGCGTTTACGCGCTCCCCTGTATGGTCTCGCGCAGATGCAGGCGCCGCACCGAGGACCGGCGCAGGCTCTTCAGCGGCTCGAAATGCCTTCGCACTTCCGCTCTCGAGCGGTGGCACTGTCCAGGCGGCAGGAACCGTCCCGGCGGCAGCAGCCGCCCGCGATGCGCCGGCAAAAGGAGATGCGATGAACGTGCGCGATGCGGCAGCCGGTAGCGCGGCGAGCGCCACTTCCGGCAGCAGGCGCGGGCCGATCTGCGCGGCAACCAATGCAGGCATGGCCAGAGCACCAGCCAGCGCCAACAACCAAGCGGTACGCCGGGCGCGGACTTGTTCGATGCGCAGCAGGCGCAGTGCGACGAAGATGATCGCCCCCATCACCAGGGAACGCACAGCGGCTTCAAGCAATAGATGAGTGCTCACGATTTCTTCCCCTTCTTCGATGCAGCGATGCGCTCGGCGAGGCGTTGCAGTTCCTTGCGGTCGAGCACCGCAGAATCCACCATGCCGGCGAGCAGCGTTTCGACCGATCCTTCGCAGAACCAATCCACAATGCGTTGCACCGCCCTACCTGCCACCGCCTGGCGCGATGCGGCCGGCCGGTACAGAAACGTGCGTGTCTCTATCGAGTGGGACAGATAGCCCTTCTCTTCGAGGCGACGCAGTACGGTGCGAATGGTGGATTCTTTGAGCGGGCGACCTTGCTTGACGAGATGCTCCCTCACTTGGTCGGCGCTTTGTACGCCATGCTCCCAGATGAGTTCAAGAACGGCCCGCTCTAATTCGCCCAACTCGGCCGGGTCGTGACTTTGAGTAGTGTTACTGGTCATAGTGTTACGGACTGTAGCATATGAGGTCGCTTAAGCAAGCACTTTTTGAAGACGCCGCCTTAACGCTACTTCGGGCCCGGCGTAACCTCGACGGTCGCAAGGCCGGAGGCCGGAAGCATGATCGACAAGCGCTCATCCACAATCGGCATCTCTTCTGGCGCGGGAAGCGTGGAGGCCTTCACCAACTGCTCTAGCTGCACGGGCGTCGGATAAGTCGGCAATCCCATGCGTCGGTAGGCGCCGCCGACATCGCCGTGCGAGGCATCGAGCCGCAGCACTCGCGCTGAACGCGCCGCGACGTGGGGAAATCGCAGTGAAATCGTGATCGGCGCACCGCTTCCGCCAGGAGGGACGTAGTTCCAGAGGGCGATGACAAACGAGCCGTCCGCGCGTTGCGTGACCAAAGCATGCTCCGAATCCACTTCGTAGCGCTCCGTGCCAAGCCCATGCAAGATCTCGAAGGCGTTGAAGACCGGTTTTGGAATGCCGCCCGCCGCAATGAGGCCGAATCCACCGTAGAAAGGCCGCTTGACGACCCCCTGCTCCTCGAATACATCCGAGAACGTCCAGTAAGACATCATGTCGGTAAGCCCATCGCAGCGACGCAGCGTGTCCGCAAGCCACGGCCCCATGAACAGGGTATCGGTGATCTTCGGCTCATTGAAGTACGTGGCGTTGTACTCGCTCCAAATGATGGGTACGCCGTGCCGAGGCGAAGCGTCTACTTCGTCGCGTACTTTCTTGGCAGCACGACACACCATCTCTGCACGCGGAATATTTTCGTGAGTCGCGAAAACATCCTTGGCGGTATCGTTGGCGTAAACATGCGTCGATACGAAATCGAATGGAATGCCCTTCTCCGTGCAATGACGGATGAATGCACCGACCCAGGCAGCCTGCGCGGTAGACGGACCGCCGACGCGCAACCGGCTATTGACCGCCTTGAGCGCCACTGCCGTGTGATCGTATAAGGTCCAGTAGCTGCTCTGCTTGGGCTGGCCCACCCAGAAATCAAGATTAGGCTCGTTCCAGACCTCGAAATACCATTGCGCCACCTCATCGATACCGTAGCGATCGATCAGATGTGCAGCGAAAGCCGCTATCAAGGCGTCCCACTTCTCGTAGCTCCGCGGCGGCGCCACGATCGGGTGGTATTTGAACGAGTGCACAGCCTGGTGCGACGCGAGCTTGCTCGGCATAAACGACAGCTCGACGAAAGGCCGAACGCCATTTGCTAGCAATCCGTCGTAGATCTGATCCACGTATGAAAAGTTGTAGATCGGATTGCCGAGTTTGTCTTCGTCGAAGATTCCGACTTCGTCATGCAAGATCGCGTGGAAGCGCACGAACTTGAAGTCTGTTGTATTTTTTACATGGCGGAGATCATTTCGATAGCTTTCTCGCAGTGTAAGAATTGCTCGGCCCGAGCCGAACATCTGTTCCCAAAAATGCGGGAAGCTGTGATGCGATCCGCGCGGATCGACGATGATTTCCTCATCGCTCCACGCAGTCGTTGCCATCAGGCTGAGAAGAACAACGGCGAAAATTATTTTCATATAACCATACTGTGGACTTTGCAGCCTAAAAGGGGCAGCATCACTCTCATCAGCTCATGCGGCATTCTAGACTGCAAGCTATCCGATGCGTAACCAGCGCTTCCATGGAGGGGAAGCTCGCAGGGGGAAAGGATGTTTATAAGGGCCAAGGATGTCGCGCGCGATGCACCGGTACTGGTCGCGGCAACGCCGTCAAATTTTCGTCAGCTTAGCAGCCCCACTCTGCCTTCAGAACTCGTGCCTCGAGCGGCCTGCGCTCGCGCGTCTGAAGTATCTCGCCGGGTTGAAGAATTTTCACTGCAATTTACTAAAATGAATGGTACGCCGCGCTAGGTGTGGGACGCGCTCACGGGGGAATATTATGGGTACACGGAATTACTATAAAAAGACATTACTCGCTGCGGCCATCGGCACGGCGTTGGCTGCGGGCGCTGGAATGCCGACCGTCGTCTGGGCGCAAACCGCCGATGCAACTCTGCGCGGCAGAGCCGCGCCGAACACCGACGTGGTGGCGAGGAACATTGCAAACGGCGTCACGCGAAGAACCAAGGCCGACGCCGAGGGCAGCTACACGCTGCCCGGCTTGCAGCCAGGCACTTACACTGTCGCGGCCGGACCGGGTACCGAGACCACGGTCACTTTGTCGGTGGCCTCGACGGCCACGCTCGATCTGACCCCACCTACTGCTGAGGCTGCTTCGATTGCCGAAGTCACCGTCAAGGCCCAGCGTCTTACCGAAGTGCGAACCTCCGAAGTAGGGACAACGGTTTCCCTGCACCAGATCGAGACGGTGCCGCAGATTACGCGCAACTTCCTGGAATTCGCCGACACGGTGCCGGGCCTCGTGTTCACCGTAAATGATCAGGGACAAACCTCGCTGCAAAGCGGCGGCCAAAACGCCAGTGCGATAAACGTCTATATCGACGGCGTCGGGCAGAAGAACTACGTCAAAGAAGGCGGCGTCAGCGGCCAGTTCGACACCCAAGGCAATCCCTTCCCGCAACTTGCGATCGGCGAGTACAAGGTGATTACCTCCAATTACAAGGCGGAATTTGACCAGGTGTCGAGCGCCGCCGTAACGGCCGGAACCAAGTCCGGCACCAATGAATTTCACGGCGAAGTGTATGGTGAGTACACGAGCGATAAATTCCGTGCCGAAACGCCTTCGGAGCACGCGGATGGCATCGAGACACCCTCGAACGACAAGGAGTTTGGGATCGCTGTTGGCGGCCCGATTCTAAAGGACATGATGCATTTTTTCTTTGCGTACGAAGGCAAGCGTTTCGTTACCCCGATTACGGTTACGCCGGGCGTGACCGATTTCAATGGGCTGCCGATCCAAAATTTCCTGCCCGCAGCCGTCAACGCAGAATTCGGACCGGCGTCGTTACCGTTCAAGGAAGATCTTTTTTTCGGCAAACTCGATTTTGAACCTACCGACTACGATCGCATCGAGTTCAGCGTTAAGGTCCGCAAAGAGGATCAGATCAACAATCTCGGCATCTCGAAGGCAGCCTCCGCAGACATCACAGTCAAAAACAATGATGCTCGCTACACGCTGCGCTGGGCGCACAGCGCGGATCACTGGCTCAATGAACTGCTGCTCACGCACGAGGACTCCTTCAATCAGCCGTCGGCCACGAATCTGGGCAACGGCTCGCAGTACGTCGTCGTGGCCAACAATCAACAGCTGGTCCTCGCCACCGGCGCCGCGGATCCGCGCGCCGCACAAGACAAAGGGCAACGCGGGCCCGGCATACAGGACGACTTCACGTTCAGCGACTTGCATTGGCTGGGCGATCACACGATCAAGACCGGCGCCAAGGTCAAGCGAATCGACCTGACAGCGGCTGACGCCGAAAACATCAATCCGCAGTTCTTTTACAATGTCACGCCCGCAGGCACGGACACTTTGCCGTACGAGGCGTTGTTTACGAATCCAGTGCCGGGCTTAAGCCCCACTGCGACCTCCCGGGATTATCAATACGGCCTATATCTTCAGGACGATTGGGTGCAGAACGAGCATTTGACCTGGAACATCGGCGCACGCTGGGATTACGAAAAGAACTTGGGGTTTCTCAACTATGTCACGCCGGCCTCCGTGGTCGCCGCCTTCGGCGCACAGGACCCGAACGCGCCCGCCGGTCAAACCTACGCGCAGACTCTGGCCAACGGCGGCGTCAATATCAACGACTACATCAGCAACGGACATAACCGCAAAGCCTACACGGGCGAGTTCCAGCCGAGGCTGGGATTCTCGTTTGACATCAATGCCGATCAGCAGCACGTGATATTCGGCGGCTACGGCCGCTCCTATGATCGCGACCTGTACGATTATCTACAGGTCGAGGTGACCAAATCGGCATTACCCGAATACACAGTGTATTTCCCGAACGCCGCCGCCACCGCGGCGAATGGCTGCTTTGGAGCGCCTTGCATTGCCTGGGATCCCAAGTACCTCGGCGGTCTGGCCAACCTCCAGCCGCTCGTGGCCTCGAGCGCCGCAGGCGCGGAAATCGATGCCGTCAACAACAATTTGAAGGTGCCGTACTCAGACCAGTTCAGCATCGGCATACGCAACAAGGTCGGCGACTGGAATACCAGTGCAGCAGTGGCGCGCATACTTAGCAAGGACGGATTCGTCTTCACGCTGGGAAACCGCTATCCCAACGGGGCATTTTTCATGAACGGCGGTCAACCCTGGGGCAATGGCGTGCCCGGCTTCGGTTCGCTGATCATCGGCAACAACGGCATCGAAACCAAGACCACGCAGGTATTGTTATCGGCGGAAAAGCCGTTCACCGCCGAATCGCATTGGAGCGCGACCTTCGCGTATACGTATACCGACTCATCGGCAAACCGAGACACCTCGCAGCACTACGCGTTCGACGAGGAGACCATCAGACAGTATCCCTTCATCAACTCGAACGCGGCAGCGAGGCATCGCATCGTGGGTACCGGCTCGTACGGGGCGCCGTGGGGCTTTGTCCTGGGGGCGAAGTTGACGCTGGCGACACCCATTCCGGTCAACGATCTGGCCTGTATCGGCCTGACTTATCCCACTGGCAGCGGGTGTACTCCCATCTCGGTAACGCCGAAGAATTTCTTCGGGTACCGCGCGCTGGATCTTCAGGTGACCAAGAATTTCGATATCGCCAACTTTGCGTCCGTGTATGTGCGGTTCGATGGGCTGAATGTCTTTAATTTCCACAATTATGCTGACACGCTCCTTAGTTTTGGCGGGAACGGAGTCGCGAATCCGAATCCGGTGGTGTACAACTACACCGGCAACATCAACGGTGTACCCCGCACACTGAAGCTGACGGTTGGAGCGAAGTTCTGATGGGAAGCGATGACTGACCGGCATCTTCGCGACATTCTCATCATTGGCGGCGGCACAGCGGGTTGGATGGCTGCCGCCGCCCTCGCCAAGGTTCTAGGACCCGGACATTCGATCCGATTGATCGAATCCGATGAGATCGGCATCGTGGGTGTCGGCGAAGCCACGGTTCCGCACCTCAAGCTGTTCAACCAGATTCTCGAAATCGACGAGATCGAGTTCGTCAAGCAAACGCAGGGAACTTTCAAACTCGGCATCGAGTTTGTCGACTGGGGCAGGCTCGGTGATCGCTACATCCACGGCTTTGGCAGCATCGGTCACGACTATGGCCTTCTGCCCTTCTACCAGTACTGGCTCAAATTATCCCGTGCCGGCAGATCGGCCGACATCGGCGCTTACTCGCTGAACACGCACGCGGCACCGCGCGGCAAATTCATGACCTCCGCCTCCGATGCGCCTGCCCACTCGCCGCTCGCCAATATCGCCTACGCCTATCATTTCGACGCCGGTCTGTACGCGCGGTATCTGCGCCGCTACGCCGAGGCCCGGGGCGTGCAACGCACCGAGGGCCGCGTCACCGACGTGCGGCTGCGCGCCGAGGACGGCTTCATCGCCGGCGTTAAATTGCAGGACGGCATGGAACTTCATGCCGATCTGTACATCGACTGTTCCGGCTTCCGCGGCCTGCTGATCGAGGAGGCCTTGCATACCGGCTATGCGGACTGGACGCACTGGCTACCCTGCGATCGGGCGCTGGCGGTGCCCTGTGAGAACGCAGGTCCGCCCACGCCGTTCACGCGTTCCACGGCGCGCAGCGCCGGTTGGCAGTGGCGCATTCCTTTGCAGCACCGCACCGGAAATGGCTACGTGTATTCGAGCGCCCACATCAGCGATGATGAAGCTGCGAAAACACTTCTCAGCAATCTCGACGGCCGCGCGCTCGGGGAGCCGCGCAAGCTGAGGTTTACCACCGGCATGCGCAAGAAATTTTGGAACAGGAACTGCGTCGCTTTGGGCCTGGCTTCCGGCTTCATGGAGCCGCTGGAATCCACCAGCATTTACTTGATCCAGTCGGGCATCGCCCGATTGCTCAATCTGTTTCCCGACCGCGATTTCAGCCCGGTGCTGATCGAGCGCTATAACGCCCAAGCGGCATTCGAATTCGAGCGCATCCGCGACTTTTTGATCCTTCACTATTTTGCAACCGAGCGCCGCGACAGTTCCTTCTGGCAATATTGCGGCAGTATGAATATTCCCGATCCTCTCGCGGAGACGATTCGCCTATTCAGGGATAGTGGACGATTCTTCCGCAATGCCGAGGAAATGTTCGCGATTACCAGCTGGGTTCAGGTCATGCTGGGGCAACATATTGTGCCGCGGCAGTATCACCCCGCCGTCGACCTGGTACCCGATCAAGAGATCGTCGGATTGGCCGACAGCGTCAGGAAGGTCGTCGCCGCCTGCGTGGACGCCATGCCGACGCATGCCCAGTTCATTGCCAAGCACTGCGCGGCTGCGCCGGCCTAGCCCACCACGGTCGCAGTAATGGAACTGTTTCGCGCCGTCCAAATCGGCTCGCTATTGACGATGCTACTGCTTTGGGGCTGCGGCGCGCTGAAGCCCGCCGCACCCCCAAACCTCTTGGAGGAGACGGATACACCGAATAGTGCCGGTGAGTTTCTCGAGGACATCGAACACAAGACCTTTGATTTCTTTTGGGCCAACGCCAATCCGAAAAATGGTCTCGTGCCGGACCGCTATCCGACGCGCAAATTTGCCAGCGTGGCCGCGGTCGGGTTCGCCCTCACCGCATACCCCATCGGCGTGGAGCGCGGTTACATATCGCGCGCCGAGGCCCGCGACCGCGCACTGAAGACACTGCGCTTTTTCCGCGACGCGCCCCAGGGCCCGGGGTCCAAGGGGTTCGCGGGTTATAAGGGCTTCTACTACCACTTTCTGGACATGGAAACCGGCGTGCGGTTTAACGAGATCTCGGACCTGTCGATGATCGACACGTCCCTGTTTATCGCCGGCGTGCTGTTCTGTCAGAACTACTTCGATGGAACGGATCCTGAAGAAAAGGAGCTGCGCAAGATCGCCGATTGGCTATACCGGCGGATCGACTGGGGCTGGGCATCTCGCGATGATGGTGCGGTTGCGCTCAGCTGGACGCCGGAAATGGGGTTTCACCAAAGGAATTGGCGCGGTTATAACGAATCGTCGATCATGTACATCCTGGGGTTGGGCTCTCCCACCGCTCCGATGCCGGCATCAGCGTGGCAATCCTATACCTCGACCTTCGATTTCCATTGGGTCAAGGAAGGCATCTGGTATTTATCGTTCCCGCCGCTGTTCGGACATCAGTATGCTCACGTGTGGATCGATTTCCGCGACATCCGCGACGCGTATATGCGAGGCAAGGGAATCGATTATTTCGACAACACCCGGCGGGCCATCTTTGCGCAGCGCAGTTATGTGATCGCCAATCCCATGAAGTGGGCCGGCTACTCGTCGCGGCTGTGGGGCATTACCGCAAGCGACGGCCCGGTCGAGGCGGCGCTCGACTACAACGGCGAGACTCGTGCGTTCCATGCCTATGCAGCCCGCGGCGCGGGCGGCGCGCAGAACTTTGACGATGGCACACTCGCACCCAACGCGGTGGCCGGCGCACTTCCGTTTACACCGGAGGTCGCCCTCCCCACTTTGAGACTGATGAAGGAGCAGTACGGCAAGTACATTTATTCGACTTTCGGGTTTGTGGATGCCTTCAATCCGAGTTTTAATTACACCGATGTGAAACTTACGTATGGTCGAATAGTGCCGGAAGTGGGTTGGGTCGACGACAATTACCTCGGCATCGATGAGGGACTTACCATCACCATGATTGAAAATTTTCGAAGCGGTTTCATATGGCGCGTCATGCGTCGCAGCCCTTATTTGCGGCGTGGCCTTGAACGCGCTGGCTTCCAGGGTGGCTGGCTGGATACGAGGTCGCCTTATGCCCGCTAAGCGGAATCGCAAACGCACCCCATTGAGTCGCAAAAGCATCCCCGTAGTCAGCTCGGCGCGTGCGAGCTCTTTAGCGGCCCTGTCCGATGACGATCTTTTGGAGACGGTTCAGCGTCAGACTTTCAATTTCTTTTGGCAGGGCGCGCATCCAAAGAGCGGCCTTGCATTCGATGGCTGCACGGCTCGCCGGGACCCGACGAATCATAAGACGGCCGTCGGGGGCTCCGGCTTCGGCGTCATGGCGATTATCGTCGCGGTGGAACGCGGCTGGATTTCCCGAGAAGCTGCGCTGGACCGGCTGCGGCGAATACTCGATGTGCTCACCGCCGCGACGGTCTATCACGGCGCATTTGCGCACTTGCTCGATGGGCGCACGGGCGCGACGATTCCATTCTCGCGGAAGGATGATGGCGGGGATCTGGTGGAAACCGCGTTTCTGTGCATGGGATTGCTGTGCGCACGGCAATACTTCCAGCGCGACTCGCAGGTCGAAAAAACTCTGCGCGCGCGTATCACCTGGTTGTGGCAAGAGGTCGAGTGGGATTGGTACACCCGTGGCGGCAACGAGGCGTTGTACTGGCATTGGAGCCCGAATAATGACTGGGCCCTGAATCACAAGATCAGGGGCTGGAACGAATGTTTGATCGCTTACGTGCTGGCGGCGGCCGCGCCGCGCTACGCAATCGATCCGCAGGTCTATCACAACGGCTTTGCGTCGGGCCCTGAGTTTCTCAACGGCCAGACTTATTACGGCATTGAATTACCGTTGGGCCCTCCCTCCGGCGGGCCGTTGTTCTTCACCCATTATTCATTCTGTGGCCTCGATCCGCGCGGGCTGAAGGATCGGTACGCCGACTATTGGGAACAAAACGTTCGTCATGTGGCGATCAATCGCGCGCACTGCATCGCGAATCCCGGCAACTACAAAGGCTATGGCGAGTCGTGCTGGGGCCTCACGGCAAGCCTTGATCCAGATGGATATGCCGCTCATGCACCGGATCACGACACTGGCACCATCGCGCCCACGGCGTCCCTGGCGAGTCTGCCCTACTTGCCTCACGAGGTAATGACTACGCTGCGTCATTTTCTGAGCCGGCATGGACGCAAAATCTGGGGGCGTTATGGCCTCTTCGACGCATTCTGCGAGCAGCGGAACTGGTTCAGTGACGGCTACGTGGCCATCGATCAGGGTCCCATTGTCTTAATGATAGAGAATCATCGCAGCGGCCTTCTGTGGAAACTCTTCATGGGCATTCCCGAAGTGCAGGCGGGATTGCGCAAGCTCGGGTTCAGCAGCCCACATTTGGCGCGTTGATCACAGACGCGCTGCAACTCTCTCAGCTGCCGCTTTCGAGGAGAGAACGGGAAAAACTTCGAAATCGACAAGATCGCTCCAGTTCGCGATCCAACGATCGAGCAAATCCCGCTCGCCTGCTTCCATTATTTGGAAGCAGCGCTCCAAGTTATCGTCGACCCAGCTCGAAATGTACTGGACCCCTTCCGGCGCCAAACGGCCGCGGTCGCGAAATCGCCGGTAGACGGGCAAAGCATCTTTGTTTTTAAAATGCTCGATTACCATGAAGAGCATCCGGAGTTCTCCAAAGGCTTGCTGCGCAAGGGGTGATCGTACAGTGGCAACCGAATTATACCCACGGCCGGATGAAGCCTGGCCGCTGCGAAACGAAATGAGCTTGGGGGCCGGGTGAAAAAACGGCGGGGCCTTTTGGAGGGGCCCCGACCGCTAGGCATTGCACCGACGGGGGGAGTTGGTTTGTCGGCACAATTTCTGCAAATCTGTCAGTTAGCGCGAAGGGATGATTTGCAATCTCACTGACTTCCCAGTTTCTGACCTCCGCTAGAATGCCGCGGAAATAGTAAAATTGTTGTCAAAAGTGATTGGCGCAGTGCGACAGAAGCTGTCGTGCAAATGCGCCGGACCAGCACCTAAATTGAATACCCAGGGCGTCGGATAACTCCTACGTCCCGAAGGTTTGTATCTCGTCGTCAAACTGTATGCATCGCGACGTATCATCGCCTTTAGAGGGGATGTACACCAATCCCCCCGATGATCGGGAGCATGCAGGATGATCGAACACTCACGCAGCGGTGTCGCGTTGCGCGGCATCATGATAGCGGTGTGTTTGGCACTGCTTGCCGGCTGTTTGCCACCGCGGAACCAAATTCCTGAGGTTCCAGTGCCACCAGCCAATCTTACGGCGACGCCCGGCGACGCTGTGGTAACCCTCTCCTGGACAGCCAGCACGGGCGCAACGGGCTATGACGTGAAGCGTGCGACCACCGACGGCGGTCCGTACACGCAAGTCGCTCAACTCGCCGCGCCCACCTCGGGATATACGGATTCCTCCGTTACGAATGGTACGACCTACTACTACGTCGTCTCGACGCTCGTGACCGCAGGCTCGAGTGCGAATTCCCCGCAAGTCTCCGCAAGGCCCGGGGCTCCGGGCGGGGCTCCGGGTGCACCGACCAACCTCACGGCGACGCCCGGCAATGCTGTGGTAACCCTCACCTGGACAGCCAGCTCGGGCGCAACGGCATACAACGTGAAGCGTTCGACCACCAGCGGCGGTCCGTACGCGCAAATTGCCGCGCCCACCTCAAGTGGATATACAGATTTAACGGTTATCAACGGCGTGACATATTATTACGTCGTTTCGACGCTCACCGCCGCGGGCGAGAGTGCGAATTCCGCGCAAGTCGCCGCAACGCCAAGCGAATTGAACGTGGCTCCAGCGGCACCGATCAACCTCACCGCGACGCCCGGCAACGCTGTGGTAACCCTCACCTGGACAGCGAGCACGGGCGCAGCAGGCTATAACGTGAAGCGTGCGACCACTAGCGGCGGTCCGTACACGCAACTCGCCGCGCCCATCTCGAATGGATATACAGATTCCTCGGTCACCAACGGCACGACATACTATTACGTCGTCTCGGCGTTCAACTCGAGCGGTGAGAGCGCGAACTCCGCGCAAGTCTCCGCAACGCCTAAGGCACCAAGCGTGTCTCCGGCAGCACCGACCAATCTCACGGCGACGCCCGGCAACGCAGTGGTAACGCTCACCTGGACAGCCAGCACGGGCGCAACGGGCTATAACGTGAAGCGTGCGACTACCAGCGGCGGTCCGTACACGCAACTCGCCGCGCCCATCTCGAATGGATATACAGATTCCGCGGTCACCAATGGCACGACATACTATTACGTTGTCTCGGCGTTCAACTCGACCGGTGAGAGCGCGAACTCCGCGCAAGTCGTCGCGGTTCCGAATCCTCCTCCCCCGACTTTTGGGACCTGGGTCAATGTGACGCCTGCGGGCGTCGATCTCACCGATAATTTGTGCGGAAACGGTGGCACACAATCTGTTGAGGCGGATCCCTCGAATCCCTCGAATCTCTATGCGGAGTTTAACTGCCAGGGAATTTGGAAATCGACGGACTATGGCGCCACGTGGACTGGGCCCATCAATACGGGAAGAAATGCTGCTACGGTAAGCGATTGCGTTGGAGGAATTACGGTCTCACCGAGTGGCGGACCCGGTGGCGGTGGCGGACCCGGTCCTCCGACAAGGGGCCCGACTATTTATCAAGGATGCATTGCAGGCAGTGGAGAAGGGTTTTGGACCTCTGTCGATGGCGGTGTGAATTGGACCAAACGTTTGGTTGCTCCCGGGGGTTTGCTTCGCCAGGATTACTACGCGCCTCTCGTTGATCCCTATGACGAAAACCATCTCATTATGGCTGGTCACGAACATGATTCTATTGTTGAGAGCGTTAACGGTGGTCGGAACTGGACCGCCGTCCCCCTTGACGATGGAATGTTAACAAATGGTCGCACCGGCTTCGTCTTCTTCATCAATACCGGCGATGCCGCCACCACACGTGGGACTTGGCTGTGGATCGGTGAACAAAGCGGCGGACTCAACGGCACCTGGCGCACAACAGATGGCGGTACGACGTGGGTTCAAGTGGATAAGAACGAACACCCTCTTGGCGCTGCGCAAATTTATCAACCCGATAGCAACGGTGTTGTGTTTATGGCGGGATCTAACTCGATCCTTGGCCAGGGTGTTTTAAGAAGCGCTGACTACGGACAAACATGGACTCACGTGGGTTTGACCAACAATGAATCCGTTGTTATTGGTACATCAGAGAATGTTTATTCGATGTTTGGATTTCCTGCGGGCCCCGGCGGTACCTTCGATTCGTCGTTTGAAGGTGCAGTCCAACCAGGCAACGGCACTTGGGTGGCGCCAGGCACCCCTGCCGGGTTGACTCAAGGTGCTGCGCAAATCAGCGCCGTTAACGATGGCAGTAACAATGTCCTTATCGGCGCTATGTGGAATAGCGGCCTGTGGCGATACGTCGAGCCATGATCCGAGGCTCCGAACAGAACCGACTACTTGCTTGCGACTGGCCGGTCCGCCAATTACATCCGATGTAACCGCCGTCCAGCGAAACACGACAGACACCGCGTGAACTTCGGTCTGTAATGTGGTGGCGTCGGAATAGTCCGACTATCAATTGTGGGAATTCTCTGACGCTTCGCCGTACGTTGCTTATTCAGAATGGCATGGGTGATCGACCGCCGCTCCCTACTGACCGCAGCAACCTCCGCACTGGCGCTGTCGGCACTCGGATTACCGCTTCGCGCATTGGGCGCTGCCTCGGGACTGAAGCTCGGCAAGCCTCAGCCGTTCTCATTCGACGGGCTCATCAAAGAGATGCAGCAGCGCGCCACGACGGCGTACGTGCGGGACCAAACGTTGCCTGAAGGGGTGCTCGACCGAATCGGTTACGACGAGCACGGCAAACTTAAATTCAATCCCGAGCAATCCCTCTTCCTCGACGGTCCCGGACAATATCCGGTTACCTACTTCGCACCGGGCAAGTACTTCCGCGCCCCCGTGCACATGTTCGTCCTGTCGGCTGCCGGCGAAAGCGCAAGCGCCAGCGAAATCCTGTATGACCCCGCCTACTTCAGCATGCCCGCCCACAGCCCCGCGCGAGAGTTGCCGAAGGGCGCGGGTTTCGCGGGCTTCCGATTACAGGAAAGCCGCCTGGGCAATGTCCGGAACCTGGACTGGCACAGCAATGACTGGGCGGCCTTCCTCGGCGCCTCCTATTTCCGCGGCATCGGCGAGCTGGGCCAGTACGGCCTGTCCGCGCGCGGCATTGCCGTGGATGTATCCACGCCGGGCCAGCCGGAAGAATTTCCCGACTTCACCCGTTTCTACTTCGAACCACCGGCGGACGGCGCCAACCAGATGGTCGTCTACGCGGCGCTGGACGGTGCCAGCTTGACCGGCGCCTATCGATTCGTCCTGCAACGCGACAAAGGCGTCGTGATGGAAATCGAAGCGCGCCTGTTTCCACGCCGTGACATTCATCAACTCGGCATTGCACCCATGAGTTCCATGTTCTGGTTTTCCGAGACTTCCAAGCCGACCGCCGTCGATTGGCGCCCGGAAGTGCATGACTCGGATGGACTGGCGCTCTGGACGGGTGCCGGCGAGTACATCTGGCGGCCGCTGAATGACCCCGACTCGCCGTGTGCCTCCACGTTTGACGACAAGACTCCGCGCGGCTTCGGCCTGTTGCAACGCGACCGGATCTTCGATCACTATCTCGATGGCGTGCGCTACGATCGCCGCCCCAGCCTGTGGGTCGAACCCCTGGACGACTGGGGCGAAGGCGCGGTGCAGCTGGTCGAACTGCCTAGCGACGATGAAACCGAAGACAACATTGTCGCCATGTGGGTGCCGAAACAGCCGGTGAAGGCCGGCTCCAGCTTGCGCTACCGCTACCGCCTGCAATGGTGCGCGATCGAGCCCCACGAGACAGCCCTGGCGCGTTGTGTGGCAACGCGCATCGGCCGCGGCGGCGAGCCGGGCAAGCCACGCCCCAAGGGCGTGCACAAATTCATGGTCGAGTTCCTGGGGGGCCCGCTCGCAACTCTACCCTTCGGTGAAAAGCCCAAACCGGTGCTGTGGTCATCGTCGGGCGCCTTCTCTTATGTTTTCACGGAGGCCGTGCCTGATGGCGTGCCGGGACATTGGCGCGCCCAATTCGATTTCACCGGCGCCGGTCCCAAGGTCGTGGACATGCGGCTGTATCTGAAGGACGGCGAGGCGACTCTCTCCGAGACCTGGCTGTATCAATTCCATATCTAAGCAATGGCAGGCACTTTCCCGTCTACGGCGAACCTGTGGGTCCGGCGCTTAGCAGCGCCGCTTGCACCTTGGACCGCACGGCCTCATCGACGCCGACCTCCGTGCGAAGATACTCAAGCACGTTGCCGTGATCACGCGTCATTTGATCGAACGCCGCGTGCAGATAGTCGCCGTGCGCGGCGAACAACACACGACGTATGTCGTCTGGCATGGTCAGCAGCGGATGATCGCCTGACGATACGTCACCTTGGGATTGATGTTGCCTGAGAGTGAATTCCAAAATGTCGCAGGTATTTGTCAGTAAATAGTCTTCGAGGATGGTCTCGTGCGGCACGTCGAGTACTGCCAGCAGCAATGCAATGGCAATGCCCGTTCGATCCTTCCCCGCTGCGCAATGCACCACTACCGGGACATCGCCTTGCGCGATACTCGAGAAAATCCCGCGTAGCCGTGGTGCCATCCACGCCGGCAATACCCTATACAGATCCATCATGGCCGCGTGCATACCCGCCGCTGTGTAGGGATGGGAGCGAGTTGCCGCGACGTTGCGAATAGTGGGTGGCGCACTGCCGTCCTCCCAACTCAGGTGCTGCGTAGTGGGATCCGGCCAGCGTGTCGGCTCATATTCGCGCTCCTCGGATCGGCGCAAATCGCAGATGGCGCGCACGCAAAGCTTGTTCAATTGCTCACTATCGCCGGGCGTAAAATAGCTCAAGACGCCGGTGCGAAACACTCGGCCCCACTTGAGTTCGCGACCGTCGCGTGTGCGATACCCGCCGAGATCGCGAAAATTGCAGCCGCCTTCGAACTTGAGGACGCGCACTAGCTGTTCTGGCTGGGAGGGATAGTCATGCAATTTGACTCTACGCTCGAGCTCCTAGCCTTGGCCCCGATGCAGACGCATGAGGTGCCGTCGTTCGCGCTTGTCCGGACGGGTGTCGGAGTGCGGCCGCGACAGATTGGCGAGACGCTGCTGCTCTTTGAGCACGACCCGGCGCGCAGCGCTCGCCAGGGTCTCGGCATAGTGGGTCAATGCCTCGGCCGCGGGGCCGCGCCGCGCGGGAAGGCCGAGAACTTCAAATTCCCCCACGATACCTTGCATCGACAAATTCAACCGATCGCCGATGCGCACCCGGTGCGCAGGCTTGACGCGTTCCGCATTGAGATGCACCTTGCCGCCGTTGATGGCGGCCGTTGCGAGGCTGCGCGTTTTGAAAAACCTGCAATGCCAGAGCCATTTATCGAGTCGATGGTTATCAGATTTTTCCGCGGTTGTCATAAGCGATTGATCTCGAGGATACCTTAGAGCAGCGTGGGCGAAATCGCTATAATAGCGTGATGTACGGTAATGAATTTCGCGAGCGCCTGCGGCGCGACACCGAGGCGCTCGACGCGGCAGGACTATTGAAGCGCGAGCGGGTCATCGGTACGGCCCAGGGTCCGGTCATCAAGCTCAAAGACGGCCAGGAGATGATCAATCTCTGCGCCAACAACTACCTGGGACTGGCCAATCACCCGGCGGTGCTCAAAGCCGCACACGACGGATTGACGCGTTTCGGCTACGGCATGGCCTCGGTGCGCTTTATTTGCGGCACGCAAAGCGTGCACCGCGACCTCGAGGAGCGCTTGAGCAGCTATCTGTCGATGGACGACACGATTTTATATTCCTCTTGCTTCGACGCGAATGGCGGTCTGTTTGAGACGCTGCTCGACGAACAAGACGCCGTCATCAGCGATGCGCTGAATCATGCCAGCATCATCGACGGCATTCGGCTGTGCAAGGCGCGGCGCTTGCGCTATGCCAACAACGACATGAATGAGCTCGAGCAGGCGCTCAAGGATTCGCAAGCCTCGCGCGTGCGGTTGATTGCCACCGACGGCGTCTTCTCCATGGACGGCTCCATCGCGAAGCTGCATGAAATTTGCGACCTGGCCGATCGCTACGGCGCCCTGGTCATGGTCGATGATTCGCACGCGACCGGCTTCATTGGCGCCCGCGGACGCGGCTCGCATGAGTACCGCGGCGTCATGGGCCGCATCGACATCCTGACCAGTACCTTGGGCAAAGCCTTAGGGGGAGCCAGCGGCGGTTTCGTTTCAGCGCGCAAGGACATCGTTGCCTGGCTGCGCCAGCGGTCGCGCCCGTACCTGTTTTCGAACAGCATCGCACCCATTGTCGCCGCCGCCACCATCCAGGTGTTGGACCTGCTGGAGAGCTCCCCGGAGCTGCGCGAGCGGGTTCACGCCAACGCCCGGCACTTTCGCGGCGGGATGCAGGCGTTGGGCTTCAATCTGGTTCCTGGCGAGCATCCCATCATTCCCGTCATGTTGGGGGAGGCGCCGCTCGCGGTACGCCTCGCCGAGCGCATGCAGCAAGAGGGGGTCTATGTCGTGGCCTTCTCGTTCCCGGTCGTACCCCATGGAAAAGCGCGAATTCGTACCCAAATGAATGCTGCACACAGCATTGCGCAACTCGATCAGGTCATTTCCGCGTTTGGTCGCTCGGCGCGCGACCTCGGCGTCATTCAGTAGAGGCAGCCATGAAAGCACTCGTCAAGGCCCGCGCCGAACCCGGCATTTGGATGCAGGACGTTCCGGAACCGACGGTCGGTCACAATGATGTCCTCATCAAGGTGCACCGCTCCGCGATCTGCGGCACCGATATGCATATTTACAACTGGGATGCGTGGGCGCAGAAAACCGTACCCGTACCGATGGCCGTGGGCCATGAATATTCCGGCGAAATCGTCGAGGTCGGCGGCGAGGTGCGCGGTTTTCAGTCCGGTGATCGCGTTTCCGGCGAAGGCCATATCACCTGCGGCCATTGCCGCAACTGCCGCGCCGGCCGCCGCCATCTATGCCGCAACACTTCCGGTGTCGGCGTAAATCGTCCGGGGGCTTTCGCCGAGTACCTGACCATTCCGGCATCCAATGTCTTCAAGCTGCCGGAAGCGATCGACGATGAAATCGCCTCCATTTTGGATCCACTCGGCAACGCCACGCACACGGCGCTGGCATTCAACGTGGTCGGCGAGGATGTGCTCATCACTGGTGCCGGCCCCATCGGCGTGATGGCGGTCGCCATCGCCAAACACGCCGGAGCGCGGCATGTGGTCATCACCGACGTGAATGACTATCGCTTGAATCTGGCCAAAAAAATGGGCGCCTCGCGCGCGCTCAACGTGTCGCACGAGTCTCTGGACGACGCCATGCGCGATCTGGGAATGGAAGAGGGTTTCGATGTGGGCTTTGAAATGTCGGGCAATCCCAGCGCCCTGCGCGAGCTGCTGCGAACCATGAACCATGGCGGCAGCGTGTCCTTGCTCGGCATCCCGCCCGGGGAGACCGCCATCGATTGGAATCAGGTGATATTCAAGGGTTTGACGATCAAGGGCATTTATGGCCGGGAAATGTTCGAGACCTGGTACAAGATGTCGAGCATGCTGCAAAGCGGATTGGACATCAGGCCTGTGATTACCCATCGATTGGGTATCAACGACTATCTCGAAGGATTTCAGATCATGAATTCCGGCAAGTCCGGGAAGGTGACGCTCGACTGGTCCAGTCTGTAGGCGCACTGATTTCGATCGGTTGGTAGCGCGTCAGGGAGGGTGAGAACTCGAGCCGATCAATATCACGCCGGCTCTATCGGCGGGTGTGGGGACCCTGAGCGTCCACTTGGAAGTCCTACGGGGATAGGGAGCTTCAAGGCACTGCGTTCTTCCGTGCCTTGAAGCTCCCTATGCCCTTAGGACCTGCGAGCCGCTCAAGTTCACTGCGCGGTTGGCTCCCGGCACCAGCAATACGAGTACAAGCCACGCGGATCCTTGAGCCGGGCCAGGACGCGCGCCTGCTCCAGCAACGGATCGAGAATGCGCTCGATATCGCCTCGCTGCGGGATCAGCCCTGCCAATTGGCCCACGCGCACACCTTCCGAACGGATTTGCATCAGCAGCTGTTCGCGCAGGGACAGTTCGGTCTCGATGTAGTCGACGTCGTAGTCCGAACCCAGTTCCGCCAATTTGGCTGCGGCATCGGTCGCATCCTTCAAACCGCCGAGATGATCCACCAAGCCGATGCGCTGTGCGTCCACACCGGCCCACACCCTGCCCTGCGCAATCTTGTCGACATCTTCAACGCTCTTCTTTCTGCCGTCGGCGACGCGCCGCAGAAATTGCTGGTAAGCGTGATCGACCGAGGCCTGCAATAGCTGCTTGGTGACCGGCCCGAGCGCCCGATCGAGGCGCAAATCGCCCGCCAGCGGCGTCGTGCCCAGACCATCGACCTTGACGCCGAGTTTCTCCAACGAACGTTGAAAAGTGGGGATATAGGAGAACACGCCGATCGACCCGGTGATGGTGGTCGGACTGGCATAAATCTGATTGGCAGCCGCAGCAATGTAGTAGCCGCCCGATGCCGCATAGCTGCTCATCGACACCACCACGGGTTTTCCAGCCTTGCGCAAAGCCTGCACCTCGCGCAGGATTTTTTCGGAGGCGAATTCGCTGCCGCCCGGGCTGTCCACCCGCAGCACCACGGCCTTAACCGCCGTGTCGTAGCGTGCGTCGCGCAGCAGATCGGAAGTACTTTCACCGCCAATCGCCCCCGGCAGCTGGCGCCCGTCGAAGATCTCGCCCGATGCCACGACGATGCCGACCTTGGCATCGGATTTGGATTTCAATGCATGCTTGGAGCGAACCGCCGCCAGGTACTGAGTCACTCCGATGCCATTGAAGGAATGATTGTTGTCGCTTTCGCCCACCAATCCCTTCAACTCATCGGCAACCTGCCGTCGGGTCTTCAGCGCCGTAACCAAGCCGCGCTGCAAAGCCATCTTCGCCATGTCGCCGTTCACGGCCTGCAGCGAGTCCGGTTGCGCGGCGATGAAATCCTTGAGCGCCGTGGGAGGGAGCGATCGGGAGCGCGTGACGTCCTGGCTGTACGCACTCCACATCGACTCCAGCCAAACGGATGTTTCCTCGCGCTCCGCCGGCGCCATGTCGCTGCGCGAGAACTGGTCCGTATAACTCTTGAAGGTACCGGCTTTGAACACGTTCGAATCGACCTGCAGCTTGTCGATCGCATCCTTGTAGTACATGCGGTAGTAGCTGAATCCGTGCACCGACACTTCGCCCATCGGGTCGAGATAGACCTCGCCGGCCTGCGCCGCCAGATAGTACTGCGCTTGGCTGAAGGAATCGCCCATCGCGATCACGCGCTTGCCGGAAGCGCGAAAATCGCGCAGCGCCGTGCCGATCTCCTGCAGCTTGGACAATCCGGATGCGCCGAGCTGGTCGAGATCCAGAACAATCAGCTTGATGCGCGAGTCCGTCTTTGCGGCGGCGATCGCGTCCATCACGTCCCTGAGCAGCGTCTCCGGATCCGGGCCTCCCGAGGCCTCGCCGAGCGCCCGACGCACGGAATCGCCTGACAACTGTTCGACCAGCTCGCCCTGCGGCGCGATGACGAGCGCCGCGGTGCGCGGCACGATCGGAATGGAGGTATGCAGGGCCGCGAGAACGAACCCGAAAATAACGAGCATCAGCGCCAGGTGCAGCACCTTGCGAATCCCTTCCAGGATTCGCCAGATCAGCCCGAAGAATCCTCTAAGAGCGGACCCCGCGCTCATTCAACGCTCAGATCTTCTCGTCGATGCGGGCTGCCTTACCGGACAGTTCGCGCAGGTAGTACAGCTTCGCGCGGCGCACATCGCCGCGGCGCTTCACGCTGACTTCACTGATCGCGGGACTGTGTGTCTGGAACACGCGCTCGACACCCTCGCCGTGCGAGATCTTGCGCACGGTGAAAGAAGAATTGAGGCCGCGGTTCTTTTTGGCAATGACTACGCCCTCGTAGGCTTGAACGCGTTCACGATCACCTTCCACGACCTTGACCTGCACGACGATGGTGTCGCCCGGATTGAAGTCCGGAAGCTTGCGCGTCGCGCGCTCGCCGTTGAGTTCCTGGATGATCTTATTCATAGCTATTGCCTCGCACGTTCATTCTTGAATTCTTCCAACAATTCTCGCTCTTCCTCGCTCATGCCGCGCCGCTCGAGCAGCTCCGGCCGGCGTAACCATGTACGGCCCAGCGCCTGTTGCAACCGCCAGCGATGTATCGCGGCATGATCGCCAGACGCCAATACGGCGGGCACCTCATGCCCGTCCAAGGCCTGCGGCCGGGTGTAATGCGGCCAATCGACCAAACCATCGCTGAAGGACTCCTGCAGCGCCGATTCCGAACTTCCCAACGTTCCCGGCATCAACCGGGCTATCGCATCGATGACCACCAAGGCCGGCAACTCGCCGCCCGACAGCACGTAGTCGCCGATCGACCACTGCTCATCGATCTCCGTCTCCATGAAACGCTCATCGATGCCTTCGTAGCGTCCGGCGACCAGAACGAGCCCCGGCCAGCTGCATGCCCCGCGGGCCATGCGCTGCTCGAACCTCACTCCGTCGGCGCCCAAGTACACGCGCCGGCTCCCCGTCGGCAGAGCCTTGAGCGCGTCGCGCAAAGCGCTGCGCACCGGCTCGACCTTCATGACCATTCCCGGTCCACCGCCGAACGGCCGGTCATCGACCGTACGGTGCGGGTCGCTGGTGTAGTCGCGCGGGTCGACGCACTCGACCTGGAACACACCGCGTTCCAACGCCCGTCCGACCACGCCGATCTTCAAGGCCTCGCGGATCATCTGCGGAAACAGCGATACCACCGCAATTCGCATGGTTCATTCCGCCGACGCGTCCCAGTCCACGACCACACGGCGCGCCTTTAAATCCACCCGCCGCAGATGCTGCGGCACCGCCGGCACCCAATATTCGCGGTCCCCGCGCACCACCATCAAGGCCTGCCCCGGAGTCTCAACAAAATGTTGCACTACCCCTAAGCCGGTGCCGGCCAGGTTCACCACCTCGCAGCCAATCAAGTCTGCGCGGTAAAAATCCTTGTCGTCTCGCTGCGGCAGGTCATCGCGAGGTACACAAACCTGTGCGCCCCTCAAGGCGATCGCCTGATCCCGATCCTCCACCCCGGTCAACTTGACCGTTAATGCGCCCCCGCTGCGGCCGCTCTGCTCGATGCGGTAGGTGCGCCACGCACCTTCTCGCCCAATCTGCAGATTGCGGTGTTCCAGCAGGCGTTCGGGAGGATCCGTATGTGACCGAAGCTTGACCCAACCTCGGACGCCAAATGGGGCGCCCACAAAACCCAGTTGGATGAGCGCCGATGATTCGTCGCTCATCGTGCCCTCTTAGCCTTTACGCGGCCTGCTTACGGAAACTGGTGAGAAGAAACTTGACTCGATCGGACATGTGAGCACCCTTGCTCAGCCAATGCTCGATGCGGGCGACGTCCAGGCGCAATTTGACTTCTCCGCCGCGCGCGATCGGGTTGAACAGGCCCACGCTTTCGAGGCTGGTGCCGCCCTGACGCTTGCGGCTGTCGGTCACCACAACGTGATAAAAGGGCGTCTTTTTGCCGCCGCGTCGAGTCAAACGGATCGTCACCATCGTAAAATTCACCTTAGGGAAGCCGAGCCGCTAATTGTAATGACAATCAGGGCTTAAGAGCAACCAATCCTTTGTGCGGGTTAGGTTTTTACCGGCCTGGGCCCCCGGGACCGAACCCTCCGGGGGGCATCCGGCCGGCCATTCCACGCATCATGTTCTTCAGCATCCCGCCTTTGACCATCTTTTTCATGGTTTTCTGCATTTGGTCAAACTGCTTGAGCAGCCGGTTGACCTCCGGCAGGGGTACCCCCGCCCCGTTGGCAATGCGGCGCTTGCGCGAGTTGTCG
>DASYIN010000038.1:0-3401 GCA_035997505.1 Steroidobacteraceae bacterium
ATTTGCGGCCAGTCGTATTCGCCATTCATAAGCAAAGAGCGCGAGACATTGAAGTCGCCCGCGGGCACTGCCAAAAGGCCATTTTTCGTCTCGGCCACGATGGCAACGCCATACCGGCCCAGCGATTTCGTCCGCCAGTGGCTGCGCAGTTGCCTCGATATCGTCTTTAAATAGGGGTTTCTCACTCAGAAATGTCGAGACACATACAACGTAGCGCTCTCGATTTTGTAGAACGTCTCAGGGCGCACGCCCTGCACATCGCTCGCCAATACATGGTCACGGGCAAGATTTTGCGCGTAGCGGAAGTCCAAATTCAAATCCCAAGAAGGCAGGACGTCCCGCCACTGGCCGCCGACGCCGGCATATAGGGACGTCGCGGGCGTTTCCACGTTGTAGCGTGCAATGCCGCCGAACACATTCAGGGCGAATGGTCCGTCAAATCGATGACGATAGTCGAGGGCCCGCAGGCCGATCAGCAGGTGACCGTCGATTTGGTCGAATTCGGCGCGTACGCCGAGATCGTTGCTGGTGCTGACGGCGCGGCGGGCGCCGAAGCCGAAGTGCGGCCCGTAGGCCAGCTGCGATGTCGTGATGGGAATCCCCTTCTCGAGATCCGTGCGCACCTTGTTCGCGTTGACCCCGACATCGACAAAAACTTCCGCACCGTGGCGATCGACATTGTGCGACTCAGCATCGTCATCAGTGTACGCGCCTTCGCCGCGAGTCCGCGCCTCGCCGCCGTAGCGGACAAATCCGGAGAAGCGTGAAAATGCGCTGCCGTCAACGTCGCGGCCGCCCAAAGCCTCGCCGCCCACGACCACGCCGTTCCATGGCCGCGAGTATCGTAGGGAAAAATCGTAGTAATGGTGATAGAGGAATGCGCCGGGCGTGGGTACAAACGTACGGTTATCGCCGCCATAGTAAGGCTGATTCTGCAGCGTACGCGCGCGGCCTTCCAGGTAGCCGCCAAACGGGGGCTCCCAGCCCACGCGCAGCATTTGGCTCCTCGCGCCCACGCCATCGCCGAAGTTGCGTTGATCCGCACCCCAGTTACCGAGTACCAGATGGTCATTCGTCATGCCGCTCTGGAAAATGTTGTGGACATACCAGATATTGGACCATTCGGAGATTTCGTACGTGGCGTCGAAATAGCGGAAAATACGCGGAAAATCGATGCCCACCGAAGTCGCCGGGCTGCCGAGCAGGTAGCTGCCGCCGTTGGAATTATCCTCGCCGGCGTACTGGAAATAGACGGCAAACGGAGTTTTTGCCGGCACGATGAAGCGGCTGATGTAGGACGCCTGTTGATTGCCTTCAGTCTGGGCTGTGCCGCTGGGCTCAAGAAAATTGCGTGCCAGGGTCCGCAACGATGAAGGCAAGCCGGCGCCCCCGCCGTATTCCAACAGCCGGTTGACGCCGAGCGACCAGCCGCTGAAGGGCTCGATTGAAAACTGCGCGCCGAACAGATGGGGTTGGCCGATCGCTTGGTTGCCGGTAAAGATGATTTGTTGCGACGACAAGCGCGTAAGAAAAAATTCGTATTGGAATCCCAGGCGCGTGAGCGGCTCGTAATTCGACAGCGTCACTGATGGTGTGGTCGGCGCTTCAGTGCTGATGAGTGTGCTGCTGTCGGTCATCGGCGAAAACCAATGGTCGCGGTAGCCGAAATCGAGCTGTGCCCAGTTGGTGCCGAGGCTCGCCATCGAACCGGTTGGCGCGGTACGCCCCTTGTAGGTGATCCCGCCCGCGCTCACCAAGAAATAATCGGTTGGCTGTGCGTAAGCCACAACGGACAGTTCGTAGTTGCTGTCCACCGGCATTCCATGCTGATTCGGCAGCACCACCGCGTCCTTGTCGTGCGTGATCGATCCGGTGGCGCTGGCATGCGTCACGCCGTAGTCGTGCGAATAACGCTCCAGGTACTTCTGCACCCGGGAGCACAACGGCCGGTCCACCTGGCAGGCCTGCGGCAGCGCCAATTTCACCAGTTCCACCGAGAACGGGCGCTTCAAAATCGGTTCGTCGGCCAGAATGAGCACCCTTTCGATCTGCCGCTCCATTTCCGGTTCGAGGTTCATCGGCAGGTATGCGGTCACCCCTCCGGCCCTCGCGGCGCTTGATGCGGCCAGGAGCGCGGCGGCCATCGCAAATGCGTATCTATTGGTGCTCATGAAAATTCCAAATGAACCAGCTGCGATTCTATCGAATCGGCGGCACGATCAGGGTCGCGGACCTGCATGCGCCGCGAACGGCTGCGGCTCCGCAGGCGCGCGGTTTGAGGCTGCGATCGAGACAGATGCGCACCTCACGAAGCCGCGGCGCGCCTTGACCGCTGCAGACCACGACGATGGACGGCGCCGCAAGCCGAGGATTGGCGTGCACAAACGCGGCCGCGATGGCGGCTGGCGCTTGTTCGACTTGTTGGTCGGCCCCGGAGAACGTCGCCGGAATGGCGATGGTGCCATAGGCGCTGCGCACCAATGCAAAGAAATCCTTGGGATCCAAGCCGCTGCAGGTGCCGTGCGCCGACCATTCGTGATAGACGAGACCGCGGGCCGGCATGATGGCGGAAATGCCGGAAACCACGCTGTCCGGTACCTGTTCGTGCACGTTGCAATTCTCCGGCCATCCTTCTTCGTACTGCGGCCACAGCCCGTGAACGATGAAACCGAATCGACGGGGGCCCGTGCACTCTGCGGCTCCCGGCTCGGACAGGCAGAATGCCGGCGACCAAGACAAGGACAGCAGATAGTAGTCAAAAGTGCCCGGCACAGCATCCGAGGAGTGGCGATGGCGGGCCGTTGCGCTCGCAGCGACTGTCAGGAGCGCCAAAAGGAGGAGTGCGGCGGTCTTGAGCGGATGCTCTGAAGGTGGTCGGCTCATGGCGATGTGCCGCTCAACCGCCGGCGCGGAGCGATTGAATATCCAAGCCGGCAGAACCGCTCAGCCACGTGTCCTTGTCGCGAATGATGGCCTGCGCCGGCAGCGCCGCAGTCTGCACGGTCATCCCGGGAAGTTTGCGCACTGCCGTGCCAACTGCAAAGATCTCGACCAAGCTGGAACCGAGCTCGACGATGTAGGTCTTGATGCCGACCACTTCCTCGGCACCCAGCGCGGTCGCCTCACGGTTCACACGATCGAATACCTGCTCTCGAGCCTCATAGATCAACTTCGTCAGGTCTCCGAGCTCGCCCCTCACCAGGCTCTGGAATGCCGCTCTGATTCCGCCGATCGCGCCGAGCGAATACACGGAAGTTGAGATGAGAAGCTTGATCGGTGCGTATCCCAGCTGCGTCATGCCCCAAAGTTCCTCGCCAGTAAGGTCGCTGGAGACGGGCGAGCTGCGTGTTTCGGGCGGCAGCAGCGGATGAAATGCGGCGGTGCCCGCCATGTACATCTCG
>DASYIN010000039.1:0-2074 GCA_035997505.1 Steroidobacteraceae bacterium
CGGAAGTCCCCGAGCCGTGCAGTTTGATCCGGCCGAGCAGCCGGCCCTCGACGGGTGCGTCCTTGCGGGACTTCGGCTTGAACTGCGCCAGGTCGACGTTGCTCAGTTTCATGTCGATGCTGGTTTGACGAAACCGAAAACGAACCTCAGTGCGGCGGCTTGGCGCTCATTTCCATCAGCAACCGGGTGAATAAATACAATCGTGGGGTCACGCTGGCGAGGTCGATCCATTCGTGATCGGTATGGAAATCGCCGCCCACGAACCCTAAGCCATCGAGCGCGGGCGTTCCCACCGACATGGCCAGCGCCGACTCCGATGCGCCGCCGTTGCCGGATAACTCCACGGTCTTGCCGATTTCCGCATAAATGGCGCGTGCACGGGCGGCGAGGGCATCAATTTGCGAATTCTCGGTCAAGGGCGGGAAGGCGCGACCATGCGAAACGGTCACGCTGGTGTCGGGTACTTGCGTGTTGTGCGCGCCGGCCTCGACTTTGGCGAGCACTGCGTCGAAGTCTTCCGCCTTGCGGTAGCGGACATTGAGCGTGGCCTCAGCCAGGTCCGGAATAATATTGCTGCGCTCACCGGCGCGCAAAACCGTCAGATTCATGGTAATGCCGCTGCCGGAGAGCGGGAAGGCCCCTTGCAGCGCGTTGAGCTGATGCATCAACTCGAGGGCCGCGTTGCGGCCATCCTGCGGGGCCATGCCCGCGTGCGCGGCGCGGCCCTTGACTCGAATCAAAATGTCGCTCGAGCCCTTGCGCCAAACTGTCAGCGCATCCGGGGGATCCCCCGGCTCCATGTTGAACTCGACATCGTGTTCGCGCGCCAGCCGCTCGATCAAATGCGTCGAACCGGGCGAGCCCCGCTCTTCGCTGTCATCGAGCAGCAGCGTGATGGTCGCGAAATTCTTGAACCCGATTTCATGCAGAATCTTCAGCGCGGTAATGGCGTTCACCACACCCGCCTTTTCGTCGCCGACACCGGGACCATGCGCGCGCTGCGCGTCCATGCTGAACGGCCGTGCAGCCGCGGTGCCCGGCCCGAATACGGTGTCGACATGCGCGATGATGAGGATCTTGGCCTTGCCGTTGCCGTGAAATACGGCCATCAGGTTGTCCGGCAGCCCCGGCGCCTCGGCCGCTTCGGTGCTCACTTCGGCCCCCAACTCTGTAAGCCGTACTCGCAACACCGATTCGACCTTGGTGCCACCTGCCACATCGCCGGTTCCGGAGTCGATATTGACGATTTCCTTGAGCAACTCGAGCGCGCCGGCGCGGTTCGCTTCCGCTGCGCGATACACCTTTTCATTGCGCGGCGAGGCGGCAGCGGCAGTCGCCAGCTGGACCGCCATCAGAAATGCCGGCACGGCGGCCCACTTCAGACTTCTCGTCAGCACGGTTTTGCTCCCTTCTAAGGCTTATTGCTGCAAATTAGCACAGCGCCAACGACGACTGTCCCGCAATTTTGGCGCCGAGCGGTGTATTCCTGTTTACAATCCGCAGCAACCGCGAGTATTGGGAGAGATGCGATGCGAGGATCGATAGGGCGTCGGCAAGTGCTGGCGGGAGCAGGGGCTGCCGCGTTGCTCGGCGGACTCGCGGGTTGCACAGCGCTCGGCGAGAAGCGCGGTCCCAAGGCGCCGATGCTGGAGCTTACGCCGGTGCACGCCAGCACCGACCGGATCACGCGTATCACGGTCTGCACGCGTCCATTCCGTGCGCAGGGCCCGCGCCTCGATACCGAGCAGGTCGGCTCAAAGCTCGTCGTCCACAACTACGGCCACGGAGGCAGCGGGTGGTCCTTGTCGTGGGGATCGAGCAGCGTGGCGGTGCGCAAGGCTCTGGCGTCCGGCGAGCGGGATATCGCAGTCATCGGCTGCGGCGCGCTGGGCTTGACCTCGGCTTTGCTTCTACAGCGCGCCGGGGCGAAGGTGACGATCTATGCAAAGGAGCTGCCCCCCAATGTGCGATCCTCGTTTGCAAGCGGCATCTGGAGCCCGGATTCGAGGATTTGCCTCGAAGAGAATGCGACACCCGCGTTCAAGCAGCTTTGGGAGCAGATGGCCCGTACTTC
>DASYIN010000040.1:0-1854 GCA_035997505.1 Steroidobacteraceae bacterium
CCCATACGCCGTGGCGGTTGTTGATGCGAAAGGCGTCCGACACAAGTGCCTCTAACGACGGATTACGCGGTATGGGTCCCGGCGTTCGAGCCTGTGAACCTATTTAAAGGCGGAGCGGGCCTCGGCGCCGGTTGATGCGGGGCTATCGGTTTCATGCTGCGGAAGCAGCTATTGCCCTCAACCGCAGGGCAATGGTGAGGTTGTGGGCGAGCGCATGCCACAGTGCGATCACTTGCACCTTGGCCAGTCCTCGCACCAGAAGGGTGCCGAAGCCCCGGTTCTTGAAGTTGGCGTTGACCCTTTCGATCCGTCCACGTTTTTTCATGATGGCCTCTGTCTCGTTCGTGGTCATCCGCTGCCGCCAATCCTTGATCGTCTGCGGCTCTTTTTCTCGCTGCTTTTGCCGCACCAGCAGCGTCTCCGGCTTGACGTCGGTGCGATCCCTGGGCGGATGAATGTAGACGCCGACCGGCGCTTCGGGCCGGCTGCTGAGCGCTGCAATATCGTCAATCTGCGCGAAGCCGGTATCCGCCAGCACCCGTTTGATCAGCCGCCCGAGCCGTTGCTCGCTCGCCTCCAACATCGGCCGCACCAGACCGCTGTCGTTGCGACGGTCCGTCGCCATGATCGCGGTGACGAAGCCATGATCCGTCGTTGCTGCAATCTGCACATTGTAGCTCGCGCGCACTGCGCCATCCGCGCACCGCATCTGCCGCGCCTCCGGATCGGTCAGTGAGGCCCGTGCCTCTTTTTGCCCGGCAACCTCTTTCGGGCTGCGCTTGGAGCGCTTGGCCTTCTCCGCTTCGATTTCGGCCAGTTTGGCGCGTGCCTTGGCAATCCGCTCCTGCATCTCGCTCAAGCCACGTGCCCGTGCCGCTTGGGTACGCCTGGAACTCGCCGCCGGGTCCGCATCGACCTCGGCTTTCAAGGCTGTGACACGCGCCTTCGCTGCCGCCTCTGCCTCGTCCACACGCAGCGCCCGCTTGTACGAACTCTTGCCCGCAGAAGCCTTGATTTTGGTGCCGTCGACGACGATCTCGTCGGCGTCAAACAGTCCCTCCGCCATGAACGCTGCCAGCGATTTGTTGAGCAGATCGTCGAGCACATCGGCATGCGCCACGCGGAAGTCCGCAAGCCCGTGGTAGTTGACCGGTACCCCGCACGCGACCCAGCGATAGGCCAGATCCTGGCTGGTTAACCGGTCCAGTTCCCGCGCCGACCCGACCCCGTCCATCGTCGCCAAAAGCCACAACGCAAACAGCACAGCCGGATCGGCGGCAGGCCGACCCGCCGTGCCCTCACGCGCTTCGATCTTGTCGTAGAGCACCTCAAATCAAGCGTCTCGACGAACCCCACCACCAATCGCGCACGGTGATCGGGGGCCAACCAGCCATCCGGATTGATCAGGTCCCACGACAGCTGGGCCCGGTTCGCAACCACAACCCGAGCATCACCACGCCCCGCCATGTCCATGATCCCTCAAAACCGTCGCTGCCAACACCTCCATTGAATCACAATTCGCCCGGATATCGAGGTGATTGTTTCACAGGCTCGAACGCCGGGACGACGCGCCGAAACTTACTCCGCCGCCTGCTGTGCAACCGTCGGCATGGTGCCGGCGACCGTGGCACGGCGCATGTCGCGCGGCTGCGACTGGTCGTAACGGCGCACGCGATGCATGGTCTGCCGGTTATCCCACATCACAAGGTCGTGCACCGTCCATTTGTGGACGTGGACGAATTCGCGCTGCGTGGCGTGCTCGGTGAGATCGCGCAGCAGAAGTCGCGCTTCCGGCACGCTCATGCCCAGGATCGCGCCGGCGTGCGATGAGAGATAAAGCGATTTTCGGCGATG
>DASYIN010000041.1:0-35246 GCA_035997505.1 Steroidobacteraceae bacterium
ATGCCGGTTCCAAATTGGAACCGGGGAACGGGATGACGTGATAGCGGTGAGTCTCGCCCCGCGCCAGCGTGCCGTCGCTGCGCATCTCGAGGAGCACCGCTGCGATCTCCAGCAGAGCGTCGGTCTGCGAGTTGAAGCCGCCGGTTTCGACATCGATGACCACCGGCAGGAATCCCCGGAACCGCGTCGCCAGAGTGATGGGAGGGATTTGCGACATGCTTAAGGAAATACCAGGCGCCAGCCAATGAGCTCGCCGGCGCGGTAGGGGATCAGCGCGCCGTCGCCAAACAGATATTTTTCGGGCACTACCCAGGATTCTTTCTGCAGCGCAACGGTCTCCGTGTGGCGCGGCAGGCCATAGAAGTCCGCGCCGAAATGACTGGCGAAACCTTCGAGCCGATCGAGCTTGCCCGCAGAATCGAACGCCTCCGCATACAACTCGATGGCGGCGTGCGCGGTGAACATGCCGGCGCAGCCGCAGGCGTTTTCCTTGGCGTTTTTCTCATGCGGCGCGCTGTCTGTGCCCAGAAAAAAGCGCGGATCGCCGCTGGTCGCGGCACTGAGCAAGGCCCGCCGATCTTGCTCGCGTTTGAGGATCGGCAGGCAGTAGTAGTGCGGACGGATGCCGCCAGAAAAAATCGCATTGCGATTGTGCAACAGATGCTGCGGAGTGATCGTCGCTGCGACTCCGCGCCGCGCCGAGCTCACGAACTCCACGGCCTGCGCCGTCGTAATGTGCTCAAAGATCACTTGTAAGGCCGGAAAGCGCTCGACCAAGGGCGCAAGCACAGTGTCGATGAAATGCGTCTCGCGATCGAACACGTCGACGTCGGGCTGCGGCGATTCGCCATGCACCAGGAGCCGCACGCCGAGTTTTTCCATCCGAGCCAGGACGGCATTCACATGCTTGATATCCGTGACGCCCGCGTCCGAATGCGTGGTGGCTCCCGCCGGATACAGCTTCACGCCGTGGATGAAGCCTGAAGCTTTGGCGCGGTCGATTTCATCGGCGGACGTGCCGTCAGTGAGGTACAACGTGAGCAAGGGCTCGAAACGGCTTGCCGCGGGCAATGCCGCGAGGATGCGCTGGCGATAGGCGCGCGCCAGTTCTGTCGTGGTGATGGCCGGTTTAAGGTTTGGCATCACGATGGCGCGGCCGAAGCGTTCCGCGGTGAAATGCGCCACCGATTTTAGCGCCGCGCCGTCGCGAAAATGCACGTGCCAGTCATCCGGCCGCTGAATGCGCAAACTGTTCATTGGCCTCTCGCCGATTTGGCGGGCCAGCCGCCGCGCAGCAGGTCAATCGTGTAACGCACGCCGAATCCGGTGATCTCCGTGGCAATGTGCGCCAAGCCGCCGTGGCGGGTGCCGGCCGCGAGGTCGAGGTGCAGCCATGGGATCTCGTTCGGTACAAACCGGCCCAAGAAGCGCGCCGCCAGGATGTGATCGCCCTTGCCGTCGGCGGCGCACTGCAACACGTCGGCAACCGTGCTTTCCAAATCCGTGTCGTAGTCGGTGTCCATCGGAAAACACCAAACACGCTCGCCGCTGCTGACGCCGGCAGTCTCGATCAATTCGCGCAACAGGGGGCGGTTCGTGAATGCGCCGCTATAGCGCTCGGTGAGCGCATTGATGCAGGCGCCCGTGAGCGTTGCGTAATCGATGATGGCACGCGGCTTCTTGGCGGCGGCGAGGCAGAGCGCGTCAGCGAGCACCATCCGTCCCTCGGCATCGGTATGAATGACCTGAATCGTCGTGCCATTTGCCGCCTGCACCACATCCTGCGGCTTGTACGCGAGCGGACCGATGCGATTTTCGGTGATCGCCAGCCAGCAATCGACCGCGAGCGGCGAGCGCAGCGCATGCAGCGCGTACAGACTGCCCAACGCGACGGCGCTGCCTTCCATATCGATGTGCATGTCCAGCATGCCCTTGTGCGCCTTCAAATTCGTGCCGCCGGTATCGAAGCAGATGCCCTTGCCCACCAGGCTGACGTCGGGAGTCTTGGCGCCCCGCGGCCGATAGGACAGCGCCGCGATACCCGCGTCGCGCGCGCCGTTGCCGCGCGACACGGCAAGAAACGCGCCGCAGCCCAAGCGCTTCAGCTGCGCCTCGCCGTAGAATTTGAAGCGTAGCTGCAGCCGCTCGGCCAGTTGCCGGATGAGCCGGCGATAGCCGCCCGCATCGAGCGTGTTCGGCGGCAGCGCAGTAAGCCATCGGGCGAGGTTGTTGCCGGCGGCCGTTGCCAACGTCAAATCCAGATCCTGCAACTTTCCGCGTTGCGCGAGGTCTATATGCATGAGCCGCGCCCGTGTTTTCGGTTTGCTTTTGTACGTGGCAAAACGAAAGGCGGCTGCTTCGAGGGCCGCGATAACTGTATTGAAGGTTGCGTCAGCGGCGGCCGGTGTGCATCCCTGCTGCCATACCAACACTGATTTCGGATCGCCGTCGAGCGCGCTGCGGGCGAGTTTGCCGGCGGCTTGCAGGCGCTCGAAAGTGCTCGCCTCATTGGCGAGACAGGCGACGACCAACAGCGTCTGCGCCTGGGGTCCCACCCGCAAGTGATAGGTGTCGCCGGCTTTGTGTATTTTGCGCTCGTGCAGCGCGCGCAGCGTAGAACCGTAAGGCAGGGCGTTCCAATCGGCGGCAGAGGGTGAGAGCGGCAGAAACAGCAATGCGCTGGCGTATCGCGCAAGACTTGATGGTGTGGGACGCGAACCCGTTTGGCGCACGGGCACGAGTAGACGGTCTAAGGGCAGGCGAATCGACATATCCTTGACCGTGAAAAACCAAACCCCGAAGATACGCGGGTTAACAACGTAGTGGCAGTTGGCGCAGGGGCGCTGTAACGTGCCTGCCATCTTAACAGGACACGTGGGTGTGTGTGCAGTTCTATGACGCAACAATCGCCGTTCGAAGATATCGATCCGACCGAAACTCAAGAATGGCTTGAATCCATCGATTCGGTGATGCGCGCTCAGGGCCCGGAACGCGCGCATTTTTTGCTCGAGAAACTGGTGGATTTTACGCGCCGGTCCGGGGCGTATCTACCGTTCAAGCCGAACACCGCCTATCTCAATACGATTTCAAAAGCGCAGGAGCCGGACTATCCCGGCGATCGATCCCTGGAGCGGCGCAACGAGGCGTACATACGCTGGAACGCGCTGGCCATGGTGGTGCAGGCCAACCGCACGAATTCTGAGTATGGAGGCCATATCGCAACCTACGCCTCCGCGGCAACTCTGTACGAGGTCGGTTTCAATCATTTCTGGCGCGCGCGCAGCGCCGCCCATCCGGGGGACATGATCTTCATGCAAGGGCACTCGAGCCCGGGCATTTATGCGCGCGCGTACCTGGAGGGCCGTTTGGATGAGAGCCAGCTGCAGCGGTTTCGTCAGGAGGTGCGCGGCGGCGGATTGTCATCCTATCCGCATCCCTGGTTGATGCCGGATTTCTGGCAGTTCCCCACGGTGTCGATGGGCTTGGGTCCCATGATGGCGATTTTTCAAGCGCGCTTTCTGCGTTACCTTGAACATCGCGGCATCGTCGCGCCGTCCGACCGCAAAGTTTGGGCATTCTTAGGCGATGGAGAAATGGACGAGCCCGAGTCGATGGGCGCGCTCACCATGCCGGTACGCGAGAAGCTCGACAATCTGATTTTCGTGATCAATTGCAACCTGCAGCGGCTCGACGGTCCGGTGCGCGGCAACGGCAAGATCATTCAAGAACTCGAAGCGGCATTCTTGGGCGCTGGGTGGAACGTCATCAAGGTTTTATGGGGCGGGCGTTGGGATCCGCTGCTGGAACGCGACCAGAAGGGGTTTCTGAAGCGCGTGATGGAAGAGTGCGTGGACGGCGAATATCAGAATTTCAAGTCAAAGGGCGGCGCTTATACGCGCGAACATTTCTTCGGCAAATATCCCGAACTCAAAGAGATGGTCGCGAACATGTCGGATGAGGAGATTTGGCATCTGAACCGCGGCGGCCATGATCCGCAGAAGGTCTTTGCCGCCTATTCATCTGCGATGGCGCACGTGGGTGCGCCGACGGTGATTCTGGCGAAGACCGTCAAGGGCTTCGGCATGGGCAAGGCGGGCGAGGGATTGAACTCCACGCACCAACAGAAAAAACTCACCGACGATAATCTCAAGGAAGTGCGCGACCGCTTCAACATCCAGATTACCGATGAGGAAATCGCGGGCTTGTCGTTCAGAAAGCCGGCCGACGACAGCGAGGAGATGCGCTATTTGCAAGAGCGGCGCGCCGCGCTCGGCGGCTATCTACCCGCCCGCAATTCGGTTGCTCCGCCCCTGGTGGTACCGCCGATCGAAGCGTTCAGCACCCTGCTCGAAGGAACGGGCGATCGCGAAATTTCCACCACCATGGCGCTGGTGCGGATGATGACCACACTGGTCAAGGACAAAAACATCGGCAAACACATCGTGCCCATTGTGCCCGATGAGGCGCGAACCTTCGGCATGGAGGGCATGTTTCGCCAGATCGGCATTTATTCCTCCGTAGGACAGCTGTACACGCCGCAGGACGCCGACCAGCTGATGTTCTATCGCGAAGACAAGCAGGGGCAGATCATCGAGGAGGGCATCAACGAAGCCGGAAGCCTCTGTTCCTGGATCGCCGCGGCCACCGCTTACTCGAACCATGGCGTGAGCATGGTGCCGTTCTATATTTATTATTCGATGTTCGGTTTCCAGCGGGTCGGCGACTTCATTTGGGCGGCAGGTGACAGCCAGGCCCGGGGATTTTTGGTGGGCGGTACGGCTGGGCGCACCACTCTGGCGGGAGAAGGCTTGCAGCATCAGGATGGGCACAGCCAACTCGTGGCGACGACCATTCCGAATTGCGTGGCGTACGATCCCACTTATGCTTATGAATTGGCGGTGATCGTGCAGGACGGCCTGCGCCGCATGTATCAGGAACAGGAAAGCGTCTTCTACTACATCACCGTCATGAACGAGAACTACGCGCATCCCGCCATGCCGGCCGGCGTCGCGCAGGGCATCTTGAGCGGCATGTATCTGCTGCAAACCGGCGGGCGCGGCAAGGTAAGGGTCACCCTGTTTGGCTCGGGCACGATCCTGCGCGAGGTACTGGCCGCGGCGGAGCTGCTGGAGAAGGACTATGGCGTGCCGGCCGATGTCTATTCGGTGACGAGCTTCAGCGAGCTGCGCAAGAACGCGCTCGCCATCGAACGCTGGAACATGATGCATCCGAACGAGCCGCGCAAGCCGACGTATATCGAGCAGGTGCTTGCGGAGCGCGAAGGGCCTTTCATCGCGGCAACCGACTACATTAAAACCGTCTCGGATCAAATCCGGCAGTGGGTGCCTGGCGCCTATACGGCCCTGGGGACCGATGGTTTCGGCCGCAGCGACTCGCGCGCGGAACTGCGCCGCTTCTTTGAAGTCGACCGCCACTACGTGGTGGTCGCCGCGCTCAAGGCGCTGTCAGACGAGGGGAAGATCGACAAGCAGACGGTGAGCAAGGCGATGCAGACCTTCGGCATCGATCCGGAAAAATCCAATCCCGTGTCGGTATAGCCGATCATGGCAAGTCCAATGGAAATTAAGGTTCCTGACATAGGTGGTTTCAAGGACGTCAACGTCATCGACGTGCTGGTCAAGGATGGTCAGCAAATCGAGAAAGAAACGCCGCTGGTCACCATCGAAACTGAAAAAGCCGCCATGGATGTGCCGGCCCCCGTCGCAGGCAAGATCGCGCAGGTCAAGCTCAAGACCGGCGATAAGGTGTCCGAGGGATCCGTGATCCTGGTGCTCGAGCCGGCAGCCGCTGAGGCCGCGCCGGCCGAACAGAATGCCGCGCCAGCGGCCGCGGCAAAGGGGTCTGCTGCCGCGCCATCGGAGGACGCGTCATCCGCTGCTGCATCTTCGGGTACCGCGTCTGCCGCCACCGCGCCATCAGCCACAGCGCCACCGGAGCAGAAGAAGGAACCTGCTTCGGCGCCTGCGGTGCCCACGGCTGCGCCTTCAGCAGCGCCGAGTCCGGCACAGGTCGACGAGAAGGCATTCTCGAGAGCACATGCCAGTCCGTCGGTGCGCAAATTTGCACGAGAACTAGGCGCCGATTTGGGCAAAGTCCAGGGAACCGGCGTCAAGGGCCGCATCACTCAGGACGACGTCAAGGCTCACGTCAAAGGATTGTTGGCGGCGGCCGCGACCGCTGCCCCCGTGTCGGCGCTGCCGCGAGTGCCGGTTGTTGATTTCGCGCACTTCGGGGCGGTCGAGGTCAAGCCGCTCTCCCGCATACAGAAGATTTCCGGCGCGCGTTTGCAAGCGAGCTGGCTGAACCTGCCGCATGTGACTCAACACGAGGATGCGGATATCACCGACCTCGAAGCGGCGCGCGGCGCGCTCAAGGCCAAGGCGGCGCAGGAGGAAGTGAAGCTCACGCCGCTGGTGTTCATCATCAGGGCCTGCATTTTGGCCTTGAAGGAGTTCCCTCGATTCAATGCCTCATTGGACGAGAGCGGTGAAAATCTGGTTTTCAAGAAGTACTTCAATATCGGCTTCGCCGCCGATACACCGAATGGCCTGGTGGTGCCGGTCATACCAAACGCCGACCAGCTGAGTATTTACGACACCGCGCGAGCGCTGGCTTCCTTGTCGGAGAAGGCGCGTGCCGGAAAACTGAAAGCCACGGAAATGCAGGGCGGCAGTTTTACGATTTCGAGTCTGGGCGGTATCGGCGGCACCTACTTCACACCCATCATCAACGCACCCGAGGTCGCCGTCCTGGGTGTATCCCGATCCACACAAAAGCCGGTATACGAACGCGGCGCGTTTGTACCGCGGCTGATGCTGCCTCTGTCTTTATCCTACGATCATCGCGTCATCGACGGCGCCGCGGCGGCGCGCTTCGTGGTGTTTCTTGCAAAAACGCTCGGTGATGTAAAGGCGCTGCTATGAGCACCGTCGAGGTGCGCGTTCCGGATATGGGCGACGTCAAGGGCGTCACGGTCCTCGACGTGCTTGTCAAACCCGGCGATAAAGTGGCCAAAGAGGATCCACTGATCTCGCTCGAATCCGACAAGGCCGCCATGGATGTGCCTTCGCCAATGAGCGGTGTGATCAAAACGATCGAAATCAAGAAGGGCGCCGAAGTCTTGTCGGGCACCTTGATCGCCACTGTGGAGTCCGATGCCCCCGCCACGGCGAAGACTGATGCGCCGCCTAAGAAAGCGGATGCGCCCGCGCCGTCTCCGGCTCCTTCGCCTTCGGCGCAGGTGAAGGCTCCCGCCGAGAAGCCCGCAGTCAAAGCCCCGAGTCCAGCGCCTGCCGGCGCAGTTGATTTGGTGGTGCTCGGTGCCGGCGTCGGCGGCTATACGGCGGCATTTCGCGCGGCGGACTTAGGTCTCAATGTGACTCTGATCGAGCGCTGGCCCATGTTGGGCGGGGTCTGCTTGAACGTGGGCTGCATTCCATCCAAGGCGCTGTTGCACGCCGCCAAGGTCATCGAAGAAGCGGCCGACATGGCGTCCAACGGGATCGTCTTTGCTCCTCCGCAGATTGACCGCGAACTCCTGCGTGGTTGGAAGAACAAGGTCGTGACCCGATTGACCAATGGACTGAAGCTGTTGGCGAAGCAGCGCAAGGTCACGGTCATTCAGGGCGAGGCTAAATTCGTGGGACCTTATTCCTTTGAGGTCAAATCCGAAGGCGGCACGCGTCGCGTGGATTTCAAGCAATGCGTCATTGCCGCCGGGTCTGAATCGGCTCTCTTACCGGGACTTCCCGATGATCCGCGGGTCATCGACTCGAGCGGTGCATTGGAATTGCCGGTCGATTGCAAGCGCCTGCTGGTGATCGGCGGCGGCATCATCGGCCTGGAAATGGCCTGTGTCTACGACGCCCTCGGCGTGCAGGTGACGGTGGTGGAGCTGAGCGATGGCCTGATGCCGGGAACCGATCGGGACCTGGTGCGCCCGCTGCAGAAGCGCATTGAAAAGCGCTACGAGAAGATTCTCTTGAAAACCAAAGTTGCCAAGCTCGAAGCGCTTCCGGAAGGATTGCGCGCGACCTACGACGGTCCGGACTCTCCGCAACCGCAAATGTTCGATCGTGTCCTGGTGGCCGTGGGCCGCACCGCCAATGGCAAAGCCATCAATGCCGCTGCTGCAGGCGTGGACGTGAACGCCCGCGGTCTCATTGATGTAGACCGACAAATGCGTACCAACGTGCCGCATATTTTTGCCATCGGCGATATCGTCGGTGCACCGATGCTCGCGCATAAAGCGAGCCATCAAGGGAAGGTCGCCGCCGAGGTCGCTGCCGGGCACAAGGCGTCATTCGATGCGCGCTGTATTCCATCGGTCGCCTATACCGATCCGGAAATTGCCTGGGCGGGCCTCACTGAGACCGACGCGAAAGCGAACGGCATCGAGTACGGCAAGGGCACGTTTCCGTGGGCTGCCAGCGGGCGATCGCTGGCATTGAATCGCGACGATGGATTCACCAAGCTGCTGTTCGACAAGGAAACGCACCGCGTGCTGGGTGCGGGCATCGTGGGTACGAGCGCCGGCGACCTCATTGCCGAAGTGGCGTTGGCCATCGAAATGGGCGCCGATGCGACCGATATCGGCTTGACGATTCATCCGCATCCCACACTGTCGGAAACGGTTGCATTTGCCGCCGAAGCCTTCGACGGTACCTTGACCGATCTCTACATACCGAAGCGGTAACATGGCGCGAAGCAGCGTTTTCTCGATTCTGCTCACAGCCCTCGTGGGTATTGCCGGCGCGCCTGCCATGGCGGATGACGCCTGCGTGGATTTCAAATGGGATGTGTCTCGGGAGCGCGCATTGTTCGCAGGTCCAGCGACGTCATTGACGGCGGCTGCGGATTCCAAGGCCGCGCCGGCAATGCTGCTCAATCATCTGTACGAGGTGATGCTGCAGCCGCAGGAGAAAGTCGCGTTCGCAGTCACGCCGGGAAAGAAAAACCCGCGCGCCGGGTCGCATGCCGGCTTGTTGACATTCAAGATCCCGTCCAACGGCAGCTACCGCGTCGCGATCGACATGCCGTTCTACATCGACGTGGTGTCCGATGGCGCGCTCGTTGCCGCAACGGACTTCCAGGGTCAGCGCGGCTGCAGTTCACCGCATAAGATCGTCGTGTTTGACCTTAAGGGAACCCGACCGCTCATTCTGCAATTAAGCAATGCCGATCCCGATAGAGTGCGGTTGACCATCACGGCTACGCCCGCCCGAAAATTATGAATGCGCAGAGAGGCGCGGCTCAACCAAGGGCCGGCGCCTAAGGCTTGTCCGGTGGTGAAATGCGGTTCGCGGAAACCGCCTCAGGCGGAGCCTCGATGCAGTGCTTGAGGAACGCCGTCTTTTCAGTACCGATCAGCTTGCGTGACTTGGCTTCTTTGAGACAACTCGTGCGCTTGGCATGCCGTGCGGCGGCATCGTTCGCGACCTGGACGGATGGCGAAGTGGCTTCGGGCGCGGGTGCCTGCGGTGTTGCCGGAACGGCGGCGAGCACCAAAAAGCTGAGGCACAGGGCGGTCGCCGCTAATGCAAGGCGCATGGCTAATTCCTCGGACAGCAGTGACTTGCGAACACACCACAATAAGGGTGCGTGTCCGGCGCTCCGATGACGCGCGCATGAAGCTTCGTTAACGTTCGCAGCGAATCGACTAACGGACCGCCAGGCGATCCCGCGCGAGCCTAAGGTAGCGCTGCTCGTCCGGCGCCCGGCCTTCGCGCTGTGCCATCCACAACTCCTCGCCCAAGGCCTCCATCAGCACATGCTCGGCGCCATGCAGGTCTCCGAACCGGGTCTGCAGTTCGCGCAGCAAATCGCGGATTCCCGGCGGCCGGTCAATGCCCGCTTGTTCGCGCACCGCCAGGTGCAGCCCCATATGCAAAAACGGATTGTCTGTGGCGCCTGCGGTGTTCGGCTCGAAACCGAGTGCGCTCTCGGCGTCCGCCACCACCCGGTGGTACTCGGGATGCAGCCCGATCACATCGACGATCTGTGCTTCGAGCGCGGTCAGCGGCGAGCGTCCCACGTGCTTGGCCCAGGCTTCGGCGTAGGCAAGCCGCAACTGGTCCCGCGTATAGCCGCCAAACACACTCATGCCGGTGTCTTGTGCCGGTACTCGCACAAATCCGCAATGATGCAGACCGGGCAGGCGGGCCGGCGGGCCCTGCAAACATAGCGGCCGTGCAAGATCAGCCAGTGATGCGCATCCAGGCGGAACTCCAAGGGCACGAATTTCATCAGCTTCTCTTCCACTTCGCGCACGGTTTTGCCGGGTGCAATGCCGGTGCGGTTTGCGACCCGGTAGATGTGAGTGTCGACCGCAATCGTTGCCTGGCCAAACGCCGTATTGAGCATGACGTTGGCGGTCTTGCGCCCGACACCGGGCAACTCCTCGAGTGCCTCGCGCGACGAGGGCACCTCGCCGGCGTGCCGCTCCAAAAGCAATCGGCTCATGGCGATGATGTTTTTGGCCTTGCCGTTGTAGAGCCCAATGGATTTGATGAACTTCGAGAGCCCCTTGACACCGAGAGCCGACACGGCGGCGGGCGTCTTTGCCGCTCGAAATAATTCCGCTGTCGCCTTGTTCACGCTTTTGTCGGTTGCCTGCGCCGAGAGAATGACGGCGACGAGCAGCTCGAACGCGCTTTCATAGATCAGTTCGGTGCGTGGCTGTGGGTTTGCCGCGCGGAAGCGCGCAAAGATTTCCTGGCGTTTTTTCGGATTCACGGCGGTCCCGCGCGCCGCGCCGCGGTTGCCTTCTTGGCATCGAGCTGCCGCTGCCGTTCCGCCGCTTGACTCGTGAGGCGTGCGGTGTGGGCGGCGTAACGCTCGCGGTTCTGCAGCGGCTGGTTGGCGTGCTCGGCAGCGGGCCGCATCTCAATGCAGTCGACGGGACATGGCGGCAGGCACAACTCACAACCGGTGCAGCGATCGGCGAGCACGGTGTGCATGAATTTCTGCGCCCCGACGATGGCATCGACGGGGCAGGGCGCCAAGCAGCGGGCGCAGCCGATGCAGCGTGCTTCATCGATCCAGGCGACTCGCGGCGTCGATTCGACTCCATATGTGGGGTTCAAGGGCAGCGCCGGCTGATTGAGGAGGCGCGCCAGCGCATCAATCGTCGCCTGACCGCCCGGCGGGCATTGGTTGATTTGCGCCTCGCCGCTGACTATCGCGGCGGCATACGGGCTGCAACCAGGGAATCCGCAGCGCGTGCACTGGGTCTGGGGCAGCAATGCATCGATGCGCGCCGCCAGGTCGGGCGCGGTCGCGTGGCTCATGTCATTTGACGCGCATGCCGGGCGTCGCTCCGGAATCCGGCGACAATGCAAAAATTTCCTTCCCGCCGGGTCCCGCGGCCAACATCATTCCCTCCGAGGTGCCAAAGCGCATTTTGCGCGGCTCCAGATTGGCGACCACGACGATGAGCCGTCCGATCAGCGTCTGCGGATCGTATGCGGCGCGGATGCCGGCAATGATCTCGCGCTCGCCCAACTCACCCACGTCGACGCGCAGCTTGAGCAATTTGTCCGCGCCGGCGATGAACTCGGCGCTTTGGATTTTGGCCACCCGCAAATCGATGCGTAAAAAATCATCAATTGAAATCAAATTACCTTCGACTGACGCAGCCGCCGCCAGCGTCGCTGTGTCGGATGCACCCGCATTGGCGACAGGCGCAGCGGGGGCTGGCGCGGGGGTCTCGGGGTCGATCAACCGGGCCACGGTTTTGGGGTCAAGCCGAACCGCCAGCGGTTCATACGCATTGATTTTAGTGCCCAGCAACGGCTTCGCGGCTGCGGCCCAGGTCCATGCCGCTTCTTGAAAAAAAGCGCAGGCCCGCGCTGCCATGGTGGGCAGCACCGGCTCCAGGTAAATCATCAACACCCGGAAGAGATTCAGAGCCTGGGTGCATACGCTTTGCACCTCGGCGGCGTTTTTCGGGTCCTTGACGAGCATCCAGGGTTTGCGTGAATCGACATACTGGTTGGCGCGGTCGCACAGCGCCATGATGTCGCGCACGGCGGCGGCGGTGTCGCCCGCTTCATAGAACCTCGCGATGGACTCCCCGGCGGCAACGAATTGCGCGTACAACTCCGGATCGGCGAGGCTCTGCGCCAATTGACCGCCGGACGTGCGCGTAATGAAGCCCGAGCAGCGGCTGGCAATATTGACGAGCTTTCCGACGATCTCGGAATTCAGGCGCGTCGCGAACTCATCCAGGTTCATGTCCATGTCGTCGATGCCGGAACCGAGCTTGGCCGCAAAGTAGTAGCGCAGGTACTCGGCTGGGAAATTCTGCAGATAGCGGCGTACGGTTATGAAGGTGCCGCGCGACTTGGACATCTTCGTGCCGTTGACGGTGAGAAACCCGTGCGCATGCACGGCCGTGGGCCGACGCATCTTTGAGGCCTGCAGCACGGCCGGCCAGAACAGCGTGTGAAAATACAAAATGTCCTTGCCGATGAAGTGATGCAGCTCGGCGCTCGAATCGGGGGAAAAGAAATCATCGAACTTCAGGCCGCTGCGTGCGCATAACTGCGTAAAACTCGCCAGATAGCCGATCGGAGCATCGAACCAAACATAGAAATACTTTCCGGGCGCATCTGGAATCTCAAAGCCGAAGTAGGGCGCGTCGCGCGAGATGTCCCAGTCCCTGAGGCCCTGGGTGAACCATTCATCAAGCTTGCGCACGACGCTTTCCTGTACCGCGCCGCTGCGCACCCAGGTGTGCAAGGGCTTCTCGAAGGCGCTCAGCTTGAAGAAATAATGTTCCGACTCGCGCCAAACAGGAGCGGTGCCGCTGACCACGGAAATCGGGTTCTTGAGATCCGCAGGCGTATAGGTCGAGCCGCAGTTTTCGCAGGAGTCGCCGTACTGGTCGGGCGTCGCGCAGACCGGGCAAATGCCCTTCACGTAGCGATCCGGCAAGAACATCCTGGCGGTCTCGTCGTAGGCCTGGCGAACGCTGCGCTTGTCGATGTATCCGGCATCACGCTGCATCAAGTACATCCGATCGCACAGGGCCTGATTCTCAGGCGAGTGCGTCGAGCCAAAATTGTCCATGCCGATCAACATGTCGTTAAGATCGCGCTGGTGCTCGGTGTTCACCTGGGCGATGAGCTGCTCGGGCGTGATCCCTTCCGATTGCGCCTTGAGCATGATGGGCGTGCCGTGCGTGTCATCCGCGCAAACGTAGTAGCACTCGTGGCCGCGCAGCTTCTGAAACCGAACCCAGATGTCGGTCAGAATCATCTCGAGGATGTGGCCCAGGTGCAGGGAGCCATTGGCGTAGGGCAGAGCGCTGGAAACCAGGATACGGCGTCGTTGGGTCATACGAAATTATGCCATGACCAGCACGGTCGGTCGCGGCTGCGGCCACCGCCGCGGGTGAGACCTTCAGACGGGCGCCGCTAGGACGCTTCGCGAAACTGTTCGAATTTGGATTTGTTGATGGACTTTTTGAAGGCTTCTTTGCCGGAAATCTGCCGCGAATCGAGCAGCGCCTGGATCGCGGTGTCCATCAGCCGCATGCCGGTGGCGGCGCCGCTTTGCATGGCGTTTTCAAGCTGATCCATCTTGCCTTGGCGGATTAGATTGGCGACAGCCGGCGTATTGACCAGGATTTCCAAAGCCGCAACACGGCCCGCCTTGTCGGCTTTTTGAATGAGCTGCTGCGAGACCACGCCGCGCAAACTGGTCGACAGCATGGTGCGTACATGGGGCTGCTTGTCCGAGGGAAACGCGTTGACCAACCGGTCTACGGTGGGCGCGGCGCCGTTGGTGTGCAGTGTGGCCATGACCAGAATGCCCATTTCCGCTGCGGTGACCGCGATGCCCATGGTTTCCAGGTCGCGAAGCTCGCCTACCAGAATCACGTCCGGATCTTCGCGCAAAGCGGAATTCAGCGCGGATGCGAACGATGCGGCATGCACACCGATTTCGCGCTGGCTGATGAGGCAGTTCTTGCGCGTGTGCACGAACTCGATCGGATCCTCGATGGTGAGGATGTGTCCCTTCTCTCGCCTGTTTATGTCATCGATCATGGCCGCAAGGGTGGTGGACTTGCCGGATCCGGTCTTGCCCGTCACCAGAATCAGGCCGCTGTTGATCTTGCACATGTCCATCACAGCCGGCGGGAGCTTCAGTTCCTCGGCGGTTTTGGCGCTGGACGGAATGGCCCGGAACACCGCGCCCATACCGTTGAGCTGGCGCATGACATTGACGCGAAAGCGCGCCACTCCCGGGATCGCGTAGGCAAAGTCGGTGCCGTCCTTCTCCTCGAAGCGCTCAACCGCCAGCTTCGGCATGATTTCGTACAACGTGGTTTTGACGGCATCTGCGCTGAGCGGCTGATCGGCAAGGGGCTTCAGATCGCCATACTGGCGGATACGCGGCGGGTCTCCGGCCAAATAGTGCAGATCCGAGCCGCTGCGCTCGAGGACCTGGGTCAGGTATTGATCAATGGCCGGCATGGTCTTTAAGGCGGTGTCGCCGGTTCGGCGAGCGGCACGCCGGACATGTCGGTGACGAAGCGCTGAAACTGGCGTTTGTCGGACGCATAAGTGTAGGCATGCTCCGGGTCGACTTCCTTGGCGTTTATGGCGGCGAGCAAGGCTTGATCCATCAGTTGCATGCCGTATTCCTTGCCCATCTGCAGTTGGCTCGGGATCTGGTGCGTCTGATCGGTCATGATGAGTTTGCCGATCGCCTTGGTCAGCACCATGACCTCGCAAACGGCCCGTCGTGCGCGCTGATCCGGAGTTTTCAGCAATATCTGCGTAATGACTGCGATGAGGCTGGAGGACAGGAAGGATTTGGTCTGTTCGCGCTCCTCGTGCGGTAGCGCATCGATAATGCGATCGATGGTCTTGGTGGCACTGGTTGTGTGCAGTGTGCCCAGCACGAGGTGCCCGGTTTCAGCGGCCGTCATCGCCATGGCGATGGTTTCGGCATCGCGCATTTCGCCGACCAGGATCACGTCTGGATCTTCGCGCATGGCGGCCCGCACGCCTTCGGCAAACGAGGGCAGGTGCGTTCCCAATTCGCGTTGAATGACCTGACTGGTCTTGCTGCGATGAACGAATTCGATCGGGTCCTCGAGACTGATAATGTTGAGCGAACGCGTCGAATTGAGGTAATCGATCATCGATGCCAGCGTCGTGGTTTTTCCGGTTCCCGTTGAACCCGTCACCAGGATCATGCCCTGGTGGTAGTCGCACAGCTTCTTGACGACCGGCGGGAGGCCCAGCTGATCCATCGTGGGCATGGTGGTGGGAATCGATCGAAACGCCGCGCCGATCCCGGTTTCCTTGCGAAACACATTGACGCGAAAGCGGCCGCCTTCGGTCGAGACGTAGGAGAAGTCCAAATCGTGGCCCTCGCGCAGGACCTTCAGCTGCGATTGGGTCAGCACCTCGGTGATATAGGCCTCGAGTTCGGCATCGCCCAGGTCGCGGAACTTGATCGGCATCAGGTCCCCGTGCATGCGCAGCATGGGCGGTACGCCGACCGCCAGGTGCAGGTCCGAGCACCCTTGGGCCACTCCCAGCTTAAGAAACGCGTCGACTCTTGCCATAACGCGTAAGGCTACCCGTAAGCGATTGGTTTTTCGAGTGTTTAGGAGGGCCCGAATGGCCCATAAACGTGAGGTACGTCTAGTGCTAGAGGAATTTTTCGAGAGACAGGCGCAGTTCGTCCATGGTTTGAGCCCGTTTGGCCTTGTCCAGCGACATGCACTTCACTACCAAGGCGTTCAATTCCGGGGGTATTTCCTTATTGATCTCGATCGGCTGGCGAGCCTTGCCCTGGACGTGCTGGTACATCACCGACATGTGATCGCCGCGCGAGTAGGGCGGCACGCCGGCGAGCATTTCATACATGATCACGCCCAAACTGTAGATGTCCGCCCGCTCGTCGACCTTCTTGCCCAGGATCTGTTCAGGCGCCATGTACTTGGGCGAGCCGATGACATAGCCGGTCTTGGTCAACTGCGTGTCGCCCTGAGTTTGCGCAGCGGCCACGCCGAAGTCGACGATCTTCAGCAGCGCATCGTTGTCGATCAGCACGTTGGCCGGTTTCAAGTCGCGATGCACGATGCCGGCCTGATGCGCCACCGCCATGCCGGTGGCGATGTCGATGGCAAATTTGACGGCACGCTTGAGCGCCACGGGCTTTTCATTGACGATTTCCCCGCCCAGTGTGTGCGAGGGGAAATATTCCATCGAGATCGCGTAGTTGCCGCGGATATACAGGAAATCGTAGATGCGGATGACGTTCTTGTGCGTGATTTTGCGGCTGTAGCGCAATTCATGCACGAAGCGTTTCATCATCTCCTCGTCCGACGAGACGTTGGGGTTCAGGAATTTGAGGATCAAGCGTTCCTCGACCACCGTGTCTTCCATGAGCAGCACGGTGCCGAACGCGCCCTTGCCGATTTTCTCGATGTACTTGTAGCGGCCCTCGATGATGTCTCCGGGCTTCAAGGTCGCGATGTCCAGCTTGGCTGACGCCGCGGTCTCCTCGGCCTGCTTGACGACATTCGCCAGAGCCGCATTGTCGATGAGCAGCGTCTTGGCCGGTTCCTGCATCTTTTCGGCACGCTGGTTGGCGGCGAGTTGCTGTGTCGAGAAGCGGTTATCCAGCTCCTGCATGGCGCGGGCGACTGCCTGGCTCAAGGTGCCGTCGGCGGTGGTCGAAACGGCCTGCAGGCGCACACGGATGGTGTCGGCGCGGCGCTCATCGGCAAGCTTCGCCAACGCCGCAATCGCCTCCACTTTGACTTCGTTTTCTGGGCGCGACAGCATGGGCAGGAGGCTTTCGAGACTCTTCTGATCGCCGATTTTGCCGATCGCGCGAATCACCGTCGGCAGGGATTTGGCCTCTCCCTGCAGCATGTCGATAAAGCGCGGCAGCGCCTTGGTGCTGCCGATTTCCGCAAGCGCATCGACAGCGCGTTCACTCACCCACCAGTCCGGGTCGCGCGTCGCTTCGATCAGTTGCGCCACGGCGCGCTCATCCTTGGTCTGGTTCAAGATCTCGATGGCGGCGCGCCGTATATCCTGATTCTCGTCCTTGATGAGCGCGAGCACGGCGTCGACCACGCGCGGGCCGCCGATCTTGCCGAGCGCATCGGCAGCCCGGGTACGGACCCACCAATCGCTGTCGGCGATCACTTCGAGCAGATATTTGACCGACTTCGAGGTCCCGACGATGTTCAAGACCTCGACGGCGGCGCGCCTGGCGTATTCGTTCTCATCCTTCAGAACGTCCACGAGATACTTGACGGTTTCCGGATGGTTCGCCTTCACCACGACGTCGACGGCCTTGTTCTGCACCTCGATTTCGGCATCGCGCAGCATGCCGACGATCAACGGCATATCGAACGGGCCATCCATCTTGGCGAGCGCCGACAAGGCGGCGGAGCGAATGAACTTACTGCCGTCCTTGAGCTGCTTTTGTACCGCCTGCTGCACCTTGGGCAGGTTGAACCTCGCCAGGACGTTGATGATGTGCAAGCGCGCCACCGGGTCTTTGCCCTCGATTCTCGCGATCAAATCATCCACGGAGGATTCATCGGCGACCTCGCCGATGATTTTGAACAGGCCGTTTCTCTCGCTGGCCTCTTGCGTGTAGGCGGCGTTCAACAGTTCCCGTACCGAGTAGCGGCCTTTCTGTGCGGCGATCACATCGAGCAGCGCCTGCTTGGGCATTCCCGGTTTGGTCAAGGCGTCGAGCAGGGCGTGCGCTGGATAGTTCTTGCTGGAGGACAGCGCCCAAGCGATACCCGTCATGGCGCGGCCGTTCGCTTCCGACATGGTCTTCAACAAAACCGGCAGAGTCTTGGTATCGATCAGGCGGGACAGCACCTCGACATAGGCGGTGGTCTCGCGCTTCTCCGAGGTGGCGAGCGCGTCCACGATGGGATCAATGGCGTCCGCACCCAGCGACGTCAGTTTTTCCAACGCCTTTTGCGCCAGTGGGCTTGTTGGATTGCCGCTGGACTTAACCTCGGCGATGAGCCGATCAGCACGGTAGTTGGCGAATAAGGTCATTCGGCGCCTAAGCTAGACATTCCCCGAGAGTCACCCATTGTTACCTTAATTCAGGCGCCCTCCGTGGTCTTGATTCTCAATTTAGAATTATGCCATACGTCACGGTTTTCGCAGCCTGCGGTACAATCGGCGTTCCTTATGAATCAACCCCCTGCCGCGGACGGCGCCATCCGCGAGAAACTCAGCTCGTACACCGATCCCTACCTGGGTCAAACCTTGGGCGAAGCCAAGGCGGTCAAGTCGGTCTCATCCCTCGACGGCCGGGTCGAAGTCGAACTCGTATTGGGGTTCCCCTGCCGCGATTATGTGCCTGAAATGCAGGCCGCGCTGCGGGCGCACCTCGGGCCTGTGCTCGGAGAGGCTCGTTTTGAGCTGAAACTCAGTGCCGAGATCACCGCTCACGCGGTTCAGCGGACGCTCAAACCACTAACCAACGTGAAGAATGTGGTGGCGGTCGCTTCCGGCAAGGGCGGCGTGGGAAAGTCGACGACCGCGGCAAATTTGGCGCTCGCGTGGGCGGCGCAGGGCGCCAAGGTTGGGCTGCTGGACGCGGATATCTACGGTCCCAGCCAGCCCCTCATGATGGGATTGACGGGCGCCAAGCCGGTCAGCACTGATGGCAAGCACATGGCGCCGCTCCGGGCGCACGGCGTGGAAGTCATGTCCATCGGCTTCATGATCGATCCGGAGCAGCCAATGGCCTGGCGTGGGCCGATGGTGACTTCGGCACTGAACCAGCTGCTGGGCGACACCACCTGGGGCGACTTGGATTATTTGGTCGTAGACATGCCGCCCGGAACCGGCGACATCCAGCTGACTCTGGCGCAGCGGGTCCCGGTCAGCGGCGCTGTCATCGTGACGACTCCGCAGGACATCGCCCTGTTGGACGCCCGCAAGGGACTCAAGATGTTCGAGAAGGTCGAAGTGCGCGTGCTCGGCGTCGTGGAGAACATGAGCGTACACATTTGCAGCCAGTGCGGGCATGTGGAGCATGTGTTCGGCAGCGGCGGCGGTGCCCGCATGGCCGCCCAGTATGGCGTGCAGCTGCTCGGCGAGCTGCCCCTGGACATACGGATTCGCGAAGACGCTGACGGGGGGTTGCCGACCGTGGTGGCGGAACCGGATAGCGAGCGCGCGCGGGCTTATTTCTTGATGGCGCGCCGCACCGCCGCGCGACTTGCTACGTTGAACAAAGATTACAGTCGGGCATTCCCAAAAATCACGGTTGAAGCAACTTAATGAGCATTAAAAGCGATCGTTGGATCAGGCAGATGGCGGCCGAACACGGCATGATCGAACCCTTCTCGGCGCAGCAAGTGCGCGTGCACGATGGGCAGAAAATTGTTTCGTACGGCACATCGAGCTATGGCTACGACGTGCGTTGTGCCGAAGACTTCAAAATATTCACCAACATCAATTCAACGATTGTCGATCCGAAGAAGTTCGACGAAAAATCTTTCGTCGACTTCAAGGGACCGGTGTGCATCATTCCGCCGAATTCCTTTGCGCTCGCGAGTACGGTGGAATACTTTCGGATTCCGCGCAGCGTTTTGACGATTTGCCTCGGAAAATCGACTTATGCACGCTGCTTTGCAGCGAACACTCGCGTCGCCTTGGTTGATGGCACGTCGCCGACGCTCGAGCAAATGGCCAAGCGGCACGAGGCCGGCGAAATCTTTTGGGGCTACAGCATCGGAGAAAACGGACGGCTGATAGTGAGCCTGTTGGATGCGCCTCGATTCATCGGCCGCGATTCACTGCTTGAGATCGAGCTGGATAACGGCGAACGCATCCGCGCCACGCCTGATCATTTGTTCATGATGAGAGACGGGCGCATGGCGGCAGCGCACACGCTTCGTCGCGATGACGCGCTCATGCCGCTGTATCGCGACCTGGTTCACGGTTGTGAGCAGGTTTACCAGCCAAGCGATGGATGTTTTTACCCTACCCACGCCCTTGCAGACGAATCGAACCTGTGGCACAAGATCCACGATGCTGTCCCCGGCACGCATCGCCAATTTCAGCAGATGCTCAATCTGTCAGAAGGATCGCCTGCTTATCGCAACCACAAGGTCGTATCGGTGCGCGAGATTGCCGGTGACCACGACGTGTACTGCCTGACCGTTCCCGAAGCAGGCAATTTTGCGTTGGAAGCGGGCGTCTTCGTGAAAAACTGCGGAATTATCGTCAACGTAACGCCTTTGGAACCTGAGTGGGAAGGCCACGTGACGCTGGAATTCTCCAACACCACGCCGCTGCCCGCGAAAATTTACGCCAACGAGGGCGTGGCGCAAATGCTGTTCTTCGAGTCCGATGAAGTTTGCGAAACTTCGTACAAGGATCGCGGCGGCAAGTATCAGGGCCAGCGCGGCGTTACGTTGCCGAAGACTTAAGGGGCCGGAGGCTTGGGCGCCAAGCGCGGCTCGATCGGCACCAGGTGATCGAGGCTCTTGATGCGCATCGCGATCTCAACCTTGCCGTCGCGGCTGCGCTCCGCCTGAACGGGCACGAATCCCAATGACGGTGCGAACCACATTCGCAGAATACGGTTGTTGCCGACGCGCTGGCTCGTCACGATAACGGTGTCAAGTTCACCGAGGGCCGTCCTGATTTTCGCGGAGCCTTCCTGGGCATAGTTGAATTCCTTCAACTGATCCTTGTCGATGATATGGAAGGTCTTGGGCAGATTGCCGTTCTTGAGATCGAGCATGACCTCGACTTGAATGGACATGACGTCCTGTGTTCCGTCATTGAGCGCAATATCCACCGGCTTGGTTTCCGACACGCCCGTGGCTCGCTTGTTCGGCCAGTCGAAATTCAGCTCCACGGTCGATCCGCCTTCCTTGCCGATATATTTCTCCGGACGGACGTGATCGCCGATTGCGGACAACCAGCTTTTTTGCACCAGGTCGTCGTGATAGGCAACGCGAAATATTCCACGGGCCGTGATGGTCCAGGTGTACAGATAATGTCCCGGCTCGGCGCCTTGAGCCAGCTGGATGTCGCTGGTCCCCACGCTGATTCCCTTCCAATCGGCCTGATAGTGAGCGACGAACGGTGCGATCCCGGTATCGCCCGGCGCATCCGCAGCGGCATTGGCGCACGCAGCGCAAACCAGCAGCAGCGCGGCCGCGAGCGCTCTCACGCGGATCTCTCCGCTTCCACATCCGCAATTTGCACGGGCTCATCGAGGGGCCGGTTGTCCAGCCACGCTTTTCCGCCTGCGCATCGCAGTCGTCCTTGGCAGAACCAACTGACCGCCAGCGGATAAATCACGTGTTCCTGGATCAGTACGCGTTGGCTCAATGTTGCCTCCGTGTCGCCCGGCATGATGGGCACTCGCGCCTGCAGCACGCGTGGCCCGCCGTCGAGCTGCTCTGTGACAAAGTGCACCGTGACGCCATGTTCGGGATCGCGTGCTTCGAGCGCTCGCCGGTGCGTGTGCAGGCCTGTGTATTTGGGCAGCAGAGAGGGATGAATGTTCAAAATCTTTCCCGCAAAGCGTTCGACGAATTGTGCGGACAGGATGCGCATGAATCCGGCCAGGACGATCAACGACGGTGCGTATTCCTCGATCGCCGACGCCAGGACGCCCTCGTAGGCGCCACGGTTCATCTCCTTGGGCGCAGGTAGCGCTCGTGCTACGACTTTCAGGTGCCGGGCGATTTCCAGCCCTCCCGCATCGGATCTGTCGGCGATGACCGCGACCACTGAATAGGCAGAGTGGCCGTCGTGGCTGCGTTCGATGAGGGCGCGCATATTGCTGCCGCGCCCGGAAATCAGGATGACGACGGGCTGTCGCGGCGGCGTGCTGCTCAAGCGATGACGACGCCGCGCGTTCCCGTTAGAACCTCGCCGATGACAAGCGCCTCCTGACCGGCTTCGCGCAGTATGCCGATGGCGCGCGGTGCATCGTTCGCCGATACATGGACGGTCATGCCGATGCCGCAATTGAAGACACGGTACATCTCCGCATCGGTGACTTTGCCCTGCTGCTGCAGCCACTCGAATACCGCCGCCCGCGGCCAACTGCTGCGCTCCAGCACGACCTCCAATCCGTCGGGCAATACCCTTGGAATGTTGTCGACCAGGCCGCCGCCTGTGATGTGCGAGAGGCCATGGACCGGGATCTCACGCATGAGTTTCAGCAACGGTTTGACGTAGATGCGCGTCGGCGTCATCAGCCGCTCGATGAGGCTGACGCCGTCCAGATCAACGGCATGGTGGTCTGCGTCCGAGACTTGCAGGATTTTGCGGATCAAGGAGAACCCGTTGGAATGGGGGCCGGAAGAGGGCAGGCCCAGGACAAGATCGCCCGCACGGGTCTTCGAGCCATCTATGATGGCTTCCTTTTCGACGATGCCGACGCAGAACCCGGCGAGGTCGTAGTCGGCGCCGTGATACATGCCGGGCATCTCAGCCGTCTCTCCGCCAACCAGGGCGCATCCGGCTTGCACGCAGCCCTCGACGATGCCCGCAATGACCCGTTCGCCGACTCCGACATTGAGCTTGCCGCTGGCATAGTAGTCCAGGAAGAAAAGCGGCTCGGCGCCTTGAACGACAACATCGTTGACGCACATGGCGACCAAATCGATGCCCACGCCGTCGTGCCGCTGAGTGTCGATGGCGAGGCGCAGTTTGGTGCCGACGCCGTCGGTTCCGGAAACCAGCACCGGCTTGCGATACCGGTCCAAAGGCACCTCGACCAGGGCCCCAAAGCCGCCGATGCCCCCCAGCACCTCTGGCCGCATCGAGCGCTTCACCCGTGGCTTGATGCGCTCCACAAGTTCGTCGCCGGCGTCAATATCGACCCCGGCGTCGCGATAGGTCACGGGCGCTCGCTCAGTCATTAATGGATCCTTCATGTAGGACGTGGGCCAACGCGGTTGGCGCTTCAGCTGTGGTATTTTACAACACCATGGCTCAGTACTTACGGCGCTTTTTGAAGCGAAATTTTCGGCCCGCCGCCATTGTCTGGGTATGCGTTGCCTGCCTTTGCGGCAGTGGCGCGGCCCTGGCGCTGACGCGCGCCGAGATGTATCAGGCGACAACACCCGTCACGGACCGCTCCGAAGCGGCGCAGACCGCGGCTTTCCAGAATGCGATGAAGACCGTGCTGATTCGCGTCACGGGCCGCCGTAATGCGGATGAGGACCCTGCCTTAAGCCCTCTGGTCAGCAATGCGCGGCGCTACGTGCAGCAGTATCGGGCGGCGCCGGATAGCCAGGTGTGGGTCACTTTCGACGGCGCTGCCATCGAGCGCTGGCTGACGCAGAACAGTCAACCCTTGTGGGGTCACGAGCGGCCCACCACGCTGGTGCTGATGGCGGTGCAAACGGTGGGGCAAGGTGGCAGCGTGATCACCACCGATGACAGCTCCGATCTCAAGGCGGCCGTTGATGGGGCTGCCCTCGCGCGCGGATTGCCTTTGATGTGGCCGAGCGCCGCGGAATTGCAGAAATTCCATATTGATTTCGCCACGGTCAACGGCGGTTCGCCGTCGACGTTCACGGATATCGCACGGCGTATGGGCAGCGACGGGGTATTGATCGGGCGCGCAAGTGGTGCGGCAGCGAACGCCAATGTGCGTTGGACGCATCAGTTTCAGGATCGCAGCAGCGAATACTCCGGCACCTTGGAGGGAGTGAATCGCGCCGCCGACATGTATGCAGGCCTGTTTGCCGCCAGCGGTGGACTGGTTCCCGTCAATATCGAAGTCAGCGGCGTCAACGATCTGCGTGACTTCGCAGGCCTCGAGAGCTATCTCGAATCGCTCACGTTCATCTCGCATGTGAGCGTCGAGTCCCTGTCGGGGGATACCGTCAGATTCCGGTTATCGACGCGCGGCGGGGTCGATTCATTGCAGCGTGCGCTGTCGTTGAACGGGCGTTTGACGCCGGCTGCCGCCGGCGAGAATGGAATTCAGCGCTTCCAGCTGCGTCGTTAGTCGGGAGCCTGTCTGAAAATTCTGGGCTCCTAGGTTCGGTTCGTGCGACACATACCGAACATAATCAGTGTGATCCGCATCCTGTTGGTGTTGCCCATCGCACTGGCGCTTGCGCACCAACGGTTGGCGCTTTCCATCATGCTGTTCGCGGTCGCCGCCGTTTCGGACCTGGCTGATGGATTTCTCGCCAAGCGATTCGGCTGGCAAAGCGAACTCGGCGCGGTGCTCGATCCGATCGCGGACAAGTTGCTGCTCGCCACCGTTTTCATCATCTTGAGTTTCATGAAACTGGTTCCGCTCTGGTTGATGATCGCCGCGGTTGCGCGCGACGTCATTATTGTGTCCGGCGCCGCGGCCTACCGCATCGTCATCGGACCCCTGACGGCGCATCCTTCCTTCATCAGCAAAATCAACACGCTGTGTCAGGCCGCCTACATTTTGGCTGTCGTGGCTCATGCAAAATTCTCGATGCCGCCCGAATGGGCGATTACCTGGCTTGGGGCGCTCGTGTTTGCGACCGTCGCGGTCAGCGGAATCGACTACGTTCTGGTCTACGGCCGTCGAGCCGCACTGGCTCGAGCCGCCGCCGCATGAAACAGCTCGCGCTGGGCGTGCGGCTGCGCTCGGGCGCCGTGTTCGAGAGTTTTGCGCAGGGCCAAAATTCGGAACTCATCACAGCGCTGCGCGCTGACGCCGCCGCACCCCTTTGGCTCTGGGGTGCTCATGGAACCGGCAAGACCCATTTGCTGCAAGCCGCCTGTTCGGCAGCAGGCAACGCAGCCGCATATTTCCCATTGGACCGGTCATCTGCGCTACCGCCGGAAGCGATGTCGGGGTTCGAGCGCAATCGGCTGCTGTGCATTGATGATGTCGATAGGATCGCCGGCGATGTCGAATGGGAGCGTGCCCTGTTTCGCCTCTTCAATGAGGCGGCGGAGCTGCGAACCCGGCTGATTTTCGCCGCGGCAGTGGCCCCGCGTCAGGCGGAGTGGGTCTTGGATGACTGGCGCTCCAGAGCGGCGGCATGCGTCGTGTACCAACTGCGCGAATTGGACGACGCCGGACGCATCGAGGCGCTGCGGCTGCGCGCCGCGCAGCGCGGCCTGCAATTGCCTCCTGAGACCGCCGAGTACCTGCTGAAGCGGATGCCGCGCGACCTGCCGTCGCTATTCGAGATTCTCGATGCGCTCGACGAGGCCTCCATGGTCGAGAAACGCCGGCTCACGATTCCCTTTATTCGCGATGCACTCGAGAAGCACGTAAAAACAAAATCATAGTGCAGAACCAGGCGAAAACCAGCAGCAAGCTCAATGAAGCAACCCAGCGGGCCTGCGGATTCGCCAGAAGCTCAGTAAGTGCAAATGCCAGATAGGGTATGGCGAACAGGGTCGCCCAGGCATAGGTGTAGCGTCTGCCGCGCATCAATCCATTCAACGGCGCGAGCAGGGGCAGCACCGCGATGACGCAGATCGGCCACGGATAACCGACGAGAATCCAGGCCAGCAAGCTCGCGGCGACGGCGACCCAAAGCCAGATTGTCAGTGCGCGGGTTGCCGACTGAACGCTCATGTGCGCGGGACGAGCCGCTCGGCGAGCGCAGCCACCCGTGTGCCCAAGGCCCGGGCCAGGGCGCTCTCGTGTTCGGAGAGTTCTCCGTGCGGCGTCAGCGCCGCGACATGGCTGGCGCCATAGGGCGTGCCGCCGCTGCGGGTGTCGGACAGCCCGGCCTCTGTGAACGGCAGCCCCACCAGGTACATGCCATGGTGGAGCAGGGGCACCATCATGGACAGCAGTGTCGACTCCTGTCCGCCATGCAGGGTCTGTGTGGAGGTAAAAACCCCGGCAGGCTTGCCCGCCAACGCCCCGGACAGCCACAGTGCGCTGGTGCTGTCCAGAAAGAATTTGACGGGCGCCGCCATGTTCCCGAATCGGGTCGGACTGCCGAGAATCAGGGCGCAGCATTGCAGCAGATCATCGTGGGTGGCGTACGGCGGGCCCTCGTCAGGCACCGGCGGATCGAGCTTCTGGGTGGTGGCGGTAATGGGCGCAACTGTGCGTAGTCGCGCCTGCATCCCGGCAACCGCCTCGACGCCGCGGCAAATTTGTCGCGCCAGGGCAGCGGTGCTTCCTTGGCGCGAATAATACAAAACCAGTACTTCATTCATCGATGCTGTTCCGTGGAAATCATGCAGAAATCACTGCAGTGTGCTGCGCCGGCGCAACGCATTAAGTCACGCTGAACAGATATTGTATAACGCTGCTTGTTTGACGGCTTTGGTTGCTATTGCTAGTGTCGCGCAACCCTATGTCGCGTCTCCTTGTTGTCCTGGTCGGTGTTCTCTGTCTGCTGGGTTGCAGGATGGGGCCTCCCGTACAGGAAATGAGCGACGCCCGCCAGGCGATTGTCGCCGCCGCGGCCGCCGGCGCAACCCGCGGCACATCGCCTGAATATGATGCCGCGCAAGCGGCCATTGCCAGAGCGGAGACGCACTTGCAGGCGCAAGAGTATGCACGAGCTCGCCTGGCTGCCTTGCAGGCCAAGCACCACGCGGCCGTTGCACTCGCCAACGCCCAGCACGCGGAAGCCCCCGCTCCAATTCCCCACTAGCGGCTGCGCATGCCGATGGACGAGATCACCCGGCGTTTTCTGGTGATGGGCAAGGTTCAGGGCGTCTTTTTTCGCCAGAGCGCGCGGCTCGAGGCCAACCGCTTAATGCTCAAGGGACTGGCGCGCAACTTGCCGGATGGGTCGGTTGAAGTCGTAGCGCGTGGCAGCGCCGAGGCAGTCGAGGCGTTGCATCAATGGTTGAGGCGCGGTCCGGCGCACGCGCGAGTCGAGGAGGTCCGCGAAACCGACGCAACCGAGCTTAACGGCGCAATACCCGAAGGCTTCGCGGTATTCTAAAAACGCCAGGCGTGCTGCCAGCGCTGCATCACGAGCGCCGGATACTTGTTGTGGCCGACGCTGCCGTTGTAGCGGGCCAATGCCGGCGCCCAATTACGATGCTCCATGCGCAGATAGTAACGAAGTATCTCGCAGCCCATGCGGATGTTGGGTGCGACCTTCACCAGCTGATTCTGCACTCCGAGCTGTCGCGGCCAGAAGGGCATCACCTGCATGAGCCCGACGGCACCCGCCGGCGAGACAGCCCAGCGGTCGAACCGGCTTTCCACTTCCATGAGCGCCAGCACCAGGTCCGGCGGGATTTGCAAATCAGGATCGCGCTTCGCCTCGCAATACACGTGATCCAAGATCTCGACCCGCGCTTCATGCGTCGGCACGAACTGAGCGAGACGCGGCTCCATGACCTTGTACCAGACTAGAGAGTCGTACTTGTCCGTGAAGCAATCGGCGGTGCCGATTATTTTTTGCAGCAGTTGCTTGAGCTCCGGATCGCGCTGCTGATCGGCACGGCAGGCGCTCGACAGAGCAAGAGACACGATGAGCGCTAGCAGTACCGCCAGGGCACAGCGCATGGGCAACCCTCAACCATTTAACTTATTTCTAATATAGCCTACCGGATCGGCGGCGGGGATTTCCGTCGATTCGGTCTCACGGCGATGACGATATTCCAGATTGCCCGCGCTTAAAGTGCGTTCCCCGATCACGATGCGGTGTGGAATGCCCAACAGCTCGGCATCGGCAAATTTCACGCCGGGACGGGCGTCGCGATCATCGAGCAGCACGTCGATGCCCGCTGCATTGAAGTCCCGATACAAGGCGTCGGCGGTTTCTTGAACCTTCGCCGACTTTTGATAGTTGATGGGCACCAGCACGACTTGAAAGGGGGCGATGGGATCCGGCCATATGATCCCATTGGCGTCGTGATTTTGCTCAATTGCCGCAGCGACAACGCGCGTCACGCCGATGCCGTAGCAGCCCATGAACATCGTCAACGCCTTGCCCTGCTCATCGAGCACGCTGGCCTTCATGGCGGCGCTGTAGAGCTGTCCGAGCTGAAAGATGTGGCCGACTTCGATGCCGCGGGCAATGCTCAGCTTGCCGCGGCCCGTGGGGCTCGGATCGCCCGACTGCACGTTGCGGATGTCGACGGATTGCGGCTCAGCCAGATCGCGCCCCCAATTGACGCCGCGATAGTGCATGTCCTTTTCATTGGCGCCGCAGACGAAATCGGCCAGATGCGCCGCGGCATGATCCACGTAAATCACGCCTTTGAAGCCCACGGGTCCTATAAATCCCGGTTCTACGCCGGCGGCCCGCACGCGCTCCGCACCCGCCAGCTTCAAGGGCTTGGCCACCCCTGGCAGCTTTTGGGACTTCACCGCGTTCAGTTCATGATCGCCGCGCAGTACCAGAGCAACCACGCCCCCGTCGCTGCCGTCGACCAGCAGCATTTTCACGCATTGCGCCGGCGGCACGCCGAGCAACACGCTGACCTCCGCAATGGTGCGCGCGTCAGGTGTCGGTACCTTGGTGAGCGGTTGCGCGGCGGACCCGCGGGGCCCGGCCGGCGCCAGCGTCATCGCGGTTTCCAGGTTCGCCGCATAGTCATCGCCATCCGAGAAGACGATGGCGTCTTCGCCCGAGTCGGCCAGGACGTGAAACTCCTGCGAGGTGTCGCCGCCGATGCTGCCCCCATCGGCCTGCACGGCCCGAAACTTCAGCCCCATCCTCGAGAAGATGCGCGTGTAGGCGTCGTACATCAGCCGATAGCCCTCCGCCAGGCCTGCCGCATCGGTGTGAAACGAATAGGCATCCTTCATCAAGAATTCGCGCGCGCGCATGACGCCGAAACGCGGCCGGATCTCGTCGCGGAATTTGCTCTGAATCTGGTAGAAATTAACGGGCAGCTGCTTGTAGCTGCGCAGTTCCCGCCGGGCGATGTCGGTGATGACTTCTTCGTGGGTGGGACCGTAGAGGAACTCGCGATCGTGACGGTCCTTGAAACGCAGCAGCTCCGGACCGTATTTGGCCCAGCGGCCCGACTCGATCCAGAGCTCCGCGGGTTGAACGGTGGGCATGCACACTTCCAGAGCGCCGGCGCGGTTCATTTCCTCGCGCACGATCTGCTCAACCTTCTTCAAAGTACGCAAGCCCATGGGCAGCCAGACATACAGTCCGGCTGCCAGGCGGCGGATCAGCCCCGCCCGCAGCATCAGCTGATGGCTGACGACCTCCGCGTCGCCGGGAACCTCTTTGAGGCTGGAAATGGGATATTGGGACCAACGCATCGGCGCATATCTTACATGAGCCCCCCTGGTATTATGGAGGCCAATGGGCGACGACGACTCACCCGCAAGGCCGCGCGGAGTTTACTGGCTGCCGAATCTGCTCACCACCGGCGCGATGTTCGCCGGCTTTTATGCCATTGTGGCCGCCATCGACCTACGCTTCGAATACGCCGGCATCGCGGTGTTTGTCGCGATGCTATTCGATGGACTCGACGGACGAGTGGCACGATGGACTCATACCGCGAGTTCGTTCGGCAAGGAATACGACAGTCTCTCCGACATGGTGTCCTTCGGCGTGGCGCCGGCCATCGTCACCTACCAGTGGGGCGTGGCGCGCATCGCCGAATATGGCCCGTTATGGCGCCGCGTCGGCTGGCTCGTCTGTTTTTTCTACGCCGCGGCAGCGGCCCTGCGGCTGGCACGCTTCAATTCACGTGCGGCCGTCCAGGACAAACACTACTTCGAGGGATTGCCGAGTCCGTCAGCCGCCGCGATCGTCGCGGCATTGGTATGGCTTGCCAGCGATCAAACCAATATTGGATTGCCGGGATTGATCTTGGCATTTCTTGTCACTGCGAGTGCCGGTGCGCTGATGATCAGTCGATTCGCATTTAACAGTTTCAAGTACGTCAACGCCGGCGCGAAAGTGCGTTTTACCTACATCGTGCTGGTCCCCCTGGCGTTCATTCTCATCTTTTTGCATTTGCCGACCAGCCTGTTGGTAATTTTCGGCATCTATGCGCTATCGGCCCCGTCCGTTTGGGTTTATCGCAAGCTGCGCCGGCGCAGCCGGCCGGTCGCTCCCACGCATGAATAGCGAGCTGCGGCAAGAATATCTCGCTGCCCTCGGGCTAGAGGTTTGGACGCGTCGCGCCACGCCCATCGCCGCATTGGGCGATACGCGCACACCGGAAGATCCATTCCCATCGGGCGCTCTACGCGAAGCCGGCGCGGATTGGGGCGAGCTTAAGGCGCGGGTGGCCGCCTGCACGCGCTGCCCCTTGAGCGCAACCCGGACACAAACAGTGTTCGGCGTCGGCAATCCGTATGCCGATTGGCTCATCGTCGGCGAGGCACCGGGAGCGGAGGAGGACCGGCGGGGCGAGCCCTTCGTGGGACGCGCAGGGCAGCTGCTGAATTCCATGCTGTTAGCCATAGGATTGCCGCGTGAACAGGTATACATTGCGAATGTTTTGAAATGCCGGCCCCCCGGCAATCGTGACCCCGGACCGAGTGAAGCCGCCGAGTGTTTGCCTTATCTGGAACGGCAGATTGCATTGTTGAAGCCCAAGATCATGCTCGCTGTCGGACGCATCGCCGCGCAAAATTTACTGCGCACCGACAAGACCCTGGGCAACCTGCGCCAGCAGGTGCATCGCTTTGGCCACGCTCAGGTGCCTCTGGTCGTGACCTATCATCCGGCCTACCTTTTGCGTACGCCGACGGACAAGCGCAAGGCTTGGGAAGACCTGAAATTCGCCCGCGACGTGTGCTCTCGTGTCTAGCGTAAAAATCGATGTGGCTTTCGCGCGCGTCGATGTGCGCGCCATGCACGACCTCGACATTCCGGTGGTCGCGGCAATCGAAAAGGCCGCGTACCAATTTCCCTGGAGCGAGGGAATTTTCCGCGACTGCCTGCGCGTGGGCTACGTGTGCCGCATCATCGACGTCGCGGGCGACGTCGGCGGCTACGGCATCATGTCCGTCGGGGCCGGTGAGGCGCACATCTTGAATGTTTGCGTGCGCGACGAGTATCGATCGCGGGGCTTCGCCCGCAAGATGATGCTGTATCTGATGGAACGCGCGCGCAGCGCAGGAATGAGCGAGGCGTTTCTCGAGGTCAGACCGTCGAATGTCGCAGCCGCGCGTTTGTATCATTCGTTGGGCTTCGAGCAGGTTGGCATACGGCGCGGCTACTACCAGGCCGCGGTTGGCCGTGAAGACGCGGCCGTGCTGCGCCGCTTGCTGAACGTGGACGCTAAATAAGCACGCACTCGCGCGCGCAGCTTGCAGCGCGCAGTGGAATAAAAACTTCTCCTCGGCAGTCTATATCCGCATAGCCAATCACTATTTGAGCGGCTGCCACACCTTAGGAGATTTTTCGATGCGACTACACAGTCTTCAATTTTCCACGCGCCTGGGAGCTGCGCTGCTGGGCGCAGTTGGAATCGTTGCGGCGGCAGCCGCTCACGCCGACGCCGCCAGCGATTTTGCCGCGCCGATCAAGACTTCATTGCTGGGATCAAGACAGCAGTGCAGCGATGACAACAAGGCCGGCCAGGCGATGCTTCGCTTCCCCATCGGCACCACATTCGTTCAGACCGACTCAGGCTTGATCTTGCTCAATCAACCGGCGGCCGCGAAGTCCTGGGAGCCTGAATGGCCGAACACCGGCAACTGACACGTTGACACGCCGTAAAGTGGACTCAAGTGACGCGCGGTAGCGCCGCAAAGGGCATCGCGCGATAATTTTAATATTGTATAATCAATAGGATACGAGAATTTATTAATCCAAATAAACATACGTGAGTTTCCTCTACAATGCGCACGCGCTGACGATACGCTTGAAAGAGGAATGCCGAGAATCATGTCGAGTGGCTCATTAGCCGAGGAAATTAGCAGAAGAAGAACTTTTGCCATCATCTCCCACCCCGACGCGGGCAAGACCACGCTCACTGAAAAGTTGCTGTTGTTCGGCGGCGCCATTCAGATGGCGGGCACGGTCAAGGGACGCAAGGCGACCCGTCACGCCACTTCCGATTGGATGCGCCTGGAGCAGCAGCGCGGTATCTCCGTCACCTCGTCGGTGATGCAATTCCCCTTCAACGACTGCATCGTGAATTTGCTGGACACGCCGGGTCACGAGGATTTCTCGGAGGACACCTATCGCACGCTGACGGCCGTCGACTCCGCGTTGATGGTGATCGACTGCGCCAAGGGCGTCGAGGAGCGCACCATCAAGCTCATGGATGTGTGTCGCCTGCGCGATACGCCCATCATGACTTTCGTCAACAAGCTGGACCGGGACGGCAGGGCGCCGATCGAACTGCTGGATGAGATCGAAAGTGTCCTGAAGATTCAGTGTGCGCCGATCACCTGGCCGATTGGCATGGGCCGCGATTTGCTCGGCGTCTACCATTTGATCGAAGATAAGATCTATGTGTATGTGCCGGTGGAGAAAGGCCGCGTCGGGACTCACGAGACCATCGACGGGATCGAGAGCGCCGAGGCGCGCGAGTTTCTCGGCGACCGCTATGCGCGTTTCCTCGAAGAAGTCGAGCTGGTTCGAGGCGCAAGTCCGCAGTTCGACTTGCAGCGCTACCTGGCGGCAAAGCAGTCCCCGGTCTTTTTCGGCTCGGCGGTCAACAACTTTGGCGTGAGGGAATTACTTTCCTCCTTTGTCGCTCACTCCCCGGCGCCGTTGCCGCGCCCGACCTTGCAGCGCCCGGTGAGCGCGGATGAGCCGAAGCTCACCGGCTTCGTGTTCAAGATCCAGGCCAACATGGATCCGGGACATCGCGATCGAATTGCGTTCATGCGCCTCTGTTCGGGCCGCTACGCCCGCGGCATGCGCCTGCATCATGTCCGGCTCGACAAGGACGTGCGCATCGCCGACGCACTGACCTTCCTCGCCGCCGACCGCAGCCAGGCCGAGGAAGCCTACGCGGGCGACATCATCGGTCTGCACAACCATGGCACCATCAATATTGGCGACACCTTCAGCGAAGGCGAGAATCTGACTTTCACGGGTGTGCCGAACTTTGCGCCCGAGATCTTCAGGCGCGCCGTGCTCAAGGATCCGCTGCGCATGAAGGCCCTGCAAAAGGGCCTATCGCAGCTTTGCGAGGAGGGCGCGACGCAGTTGTTCAAGCCGCTGCGCAATAACGACCTGATTCTCGGCGCGATCGGTGCGTTGCAGTTCGAGGTCGTCGCATTTCGACTGCAGGATGAATACAGCGTGCAATGCGTGTTTGAGCCCATCAATGTGGCGGTGGCGCGCTGGGTGAGCACGCAGGATGAAAAGCGTCTGGCGGAGTTTCGAACCAAGGCCCACGACAACCTGGCAATCGATCACGCCGGCGAGCTGGTGTATCTGGCGCCGACGCGCGTGAATCTCGGATTGACCGTTGAGCGCTGGCCGGACATCACGTTTTTGAAGACGCGCGAGAATCTCGCCGCCTAGGCTGTCGCGGAATGTGGGGCGCTCAAGCCGTCGCTTTCGGCCGGAAGGCGCGCACCGCGGCTTGGAATTGGCCCGCAGTGACGCTCGTTGACGGGGCTGCATAACGCAGGAACGAGTACTGCCGGCAAAGCGCGGTAACCGCGTTGGCGAGATCCGGCCGTAGATGCGCCACGCGCAGCGCGTAGGCCTCCGCTCCTTCGTGCGGCAGACGCGGAAGGCCCGCCGCGGCGAGCTTCGCGCACAGCCGCGCGTAAGCCCGCGCCGCGAGATCCTTTAAGGGTGGATTCAACTCGCGGCGCACCTGCCAGGTGAGCCAGCAAAACACCAACGCAATGGCAACCGCCAGCACAATGACGAGTTTTTGACCGTCCGGCTCCGGAATCTTCAGCATCTCGAGCAGATCGCGCTGCGAATCCTGGTTGTAGTCCAATATGCGCTCGCGCCACATTTCACCCACCGCATCGAGGCGCAGTCGGAGACCCGCGAACCACGGCCGATTTCGACTCCAACGGCTGACCAGGGGTTCATCGGCATTGACGGTATCCGACGCACCCAATTCCACGCGCTGCGGAGCGATCGCCGAGGTGGGGTCGATGCGGATCCATCCACGGCCATCGATCCAGACCTCGTTCCACGCGTGCGCCTCGCTTTGCCGCAAGATCCAATAATCAGCATAGGGGTTCTGGGTTCCTCCGTGGTACCCGGTGACGACGCGCGCGGGGATGTGGGCCGCGCGCATCAGCGCCGCGAACGCGGAAGCGTAGTGCCCGCAGAAGCCGCGTTTGGTGTCGAACAGAAATTCATCGACAGAATCGTTTGCGAGCTTCGGCGGGTTCAGTGTGTAGTAGAACGGCTGCTGCGCAAACATATCGAGCACCGCGCGCACATAGTCCATGTCGCCGGGGTGGGCGCTGCGCATTTGCTGCGCCAGCTGCAGCGTGCGCGGATTGCGCGGCGGCAGCTGCGTGTTTCGTCGGCGCATCTCTGCGCTCAGCGCCTCGCCGCTTTGTACGTGCGTGTACGAAGTGGCGGTCACGTCAATGGCGCGCGATAGCGGATAGGGCTGCATCAGGGTGTAGTCGTTTGAAAGTGCGCCTCGCTGCAAGTCCCAGCTTGCCGGCCAATCCAACGTGAAGATCCAATTGTGCTGGTGCGGCTCCATCATGACTGTGTATTTGTACGCCCGTCCCTGCGGCTCGAGCGCCGCAGGCTTGTAGTAGCTGGAATAGCCGCGTCGCCAGGTGTGCCCGTCAAACCCGTCCAGCACCGGTCCGCGCCAGTAGCGCTCCTGCGGCGGCGGCACCGCGCTTGCGTAGCGCACGCGGAACGCGACTTCGTCGGAGAGCGCCAAATGATTGATGTCGCCGGGGCTCATGGTATCGCTCAAACCCGAGGCAGCCGTTTGCGAGTCGCTTGGAATCTGCCACAACGGCGCCGCGAACCGCGGAAACAGCAGCCACAGAACCAGCGCCAGGGGCAACGCCTGCACGAGAACTCGCCCTCCATAGAGTGCGCTGCGGCGCCAATCGGGAGCCGGGACGGCGCTGGTGAGCCGCAGCAAAGTGGCGGTCGTGATCCAACAGACGCCGATGAGATAGGCGAGCATGAAGAACGATTCACCCTCCAAGAGCGCCGACAAGCTCACGAAGTAGATGATGAGCGTGATGATGTAGATGTCGCGTTTGGTTTGCGTCTCCAAGAGCTTCAGACCCGCCATCAGCGAGAGCAGCGCGGTGCCGGCAGCGATGCCATTGAACGTGTGAAAGCGCAGGAACAGCAGTGCGGCCGCGAGGCCGCCCACCGTCAACAGCACGCCGCGGGGCGGCGCGCCGCGGCCCTTGCG
>DASYIN010000042.1:0-32015 GCA_035997505.1 Steroidobacteraceae bacterium
ACATTCTGCACCGCCTACGACGTCAAGGGCCACGCGGCGCTCTCGTCCCAGTCGGGCGGCATTGGCATGGCGATTATCGGTTTTTCCCGCTCCGCCAAGATGGGCGTGTCCGCCATTGTCGGTCTGGGCAACAAGTCAGACATCGATGAGGATGATTTGCTGACGTTCTTCGAGCAGGACGACAACACCACGATCATCGCCCAGCACTGCGAAGACTTAAAGGACGGCCGTGCCTTCGCCGAGGTGGCCAAGCGCGTGTCAAAGAAGAAACCCATCGTCGTGCTGAAGGCGGGGCGCACCAGCATGGGCGCTCGTGCGGCGAGTTCGCACACAGGCGCGCTTGCCGGCAACGACAAAATCTATGAAGACGTGTTCAAGCAATCGGGCGTCATTCGTGCGCGATCGTTGCGCGACCTGCTGGATTTCGCACGCGGCATTCCAGTGCTGCCCACGCCGAAGGGCAACAATGTGGTGATCATCACCGGCGCCGGCGGCTCCGGGGTGCTCTTGTCGGACGCGTGCGTCGACAATGGCCTCTCCCTCATGGCGATGCCGGCCGACCTCGATGCCGCATTCCGCAAATTCATTCCGCCGTTTGGCGCTGCGGGCAATCCGGTGGACATCACCGGCGGCGAACCGCCGGCCACGTATCAGAATACCGTGCGCCTCGGACTGCAGGATCCGCGCATCCACGCGCTCATCCTCGGCTATTGGCACACCATCATTACGCCGCCGATGGTGTTCGCGAAGCTGATGGTGGAAGTGGTTGCCGAAATGCGCGCCAAGGGCATCGAAAAGCCCGTGGTCGCCTCGCTTGCCGGCGACGTCGAGGTCGAGGAGGCAGCCGAGTATCTGTATCAGCACGGTATTCCGGCTTATGCCTACTCAACCGAAATTCCAGTCGCGGTATTGGGCGCCAAGTACAAATGGGCCCGAGGCGCGGGATTGATTCCTAGCGCCTAAGCGCAGCAGATGCATATCGCGGCAGTGCAGACTGCCCCTCGTTGTTGTGGCGAAGCGGCCGTAGTCCATGAAAATAGCGATCATTGGAGTCGGTGCGATTGGCGGCTACGTAGGGACGCGACTTGCGCTCGCCGGCGAGGACGTCACTTTCATCGCGCGCGGAGCAAATCTCGAGGCGCTGCGCACCCGGGGCATCCGGTTGCTCAACACCGATGGAACCGAGGAGTGCATGCCGCGAGTCAAAGCGACCGATAGCTATACGGACGCGGGACCTCAGGATATGGTCGTCTTGGCCATGAAGGCACATCAGGTCGAGGCTGTGGCCGCCGATGTGCCGAAGCTGTTCGGCCCCAAGACCGTTGTGGTTCCCATGCAAAACGGCATTCCGTACTGGTATTTCCACGGCCATGGCGGCGCGTGGGCGGGGACGCGCGTGAAGAGCGTTGACCCGAGCGGTGCAATCTATGACAACATCCCCTGCGAACGGGTCATCGGCTGCGTGGTGTATCCGGCGGCCGAACTGGTTGCGCCCGGCGTCATCAAGCATGTCGAAGGCAATCGATTCCCGGTTGGCGAGCCCGACGGCACGACCAGCGAGAGGGTTGCGCAAGTTGCGCGTTGCTTTGTCAATGGCGGTATGCAGGCGCCGATCTTGAGCGATATTCGATCGGAAATTTGGTTGAAGCTGTGGGGTAATCTGACTTTCAACCCCATCAGCGCCTTATCTCGGGCGACATTGGCCGGCATTTGCCAATACCCGCCGAGCCGCGCGCTTGCGGCGGCGATGATGAGCGAGGCGCAAAGCGTCGCCAATCAACTCGGCGTCAAGTTCAGGGTTTCGATGGAGAAACGCATCGCGGGTGCGGAAAAGGTCGGCGACCACAAGACATCCATGCTGCAGGACGTCGAGGCCGCGCGTACGCTGGAGGTCGATGCGCTGCTAGGCTCCGTCGTGGAGCTTGCCAGGCGCACTAACACGCCGACGCCGCACATTGATACTGTGTACGCGCTCACCAAGCTGTTGGGCAAAACTTTGGACGAGGGGAAATTGTAGTGCCGGGATCAAACAAGTCATGAATGTTCACGAGTATCAGGGCAAGGAAATCTTGCGCAAGTTCGGTGTCGCCACACCGCGCGGGGTGCCGTGCTTTTCGGTCGCTGAGGCGGATGCCGCAGCGCGCCAGCTGGGCGGCAAGGTCTGGGTGGTCAAGGCTCAGATTCATGCGGGCGGGCGCGGCAAGGGCGGCGGCGTCAAAGTCGCGAAATCCCTGCAGGAAGTTCACGATTTCGCCGACAAGATCTTGGGGATGACCCTCGTCACGCATCAGACGGGCCCCGAAGGCAGACTCGTGAGGCGCTTGCTGGTCGAAGAGGGCGCCGACATTCGCAAAGAGCTGTATGTCGGCATGGTCGTCGACCGATCCACGCAGCGCGTCACCTTGATGGCGAGTTCGGAAGGCGGCATGGAGATCGAGGAAGTCGCCGCTCACCATCCGGAAAAGATCCACAAGGTTGCGATCGATCCGGACACCGGATTGACCGACGCGCAGGCGGATGAGATTGCACGCAAGATCGGCGTACCCGACGCGTCGATCGCGCAGGCTCGAAGCTTCATGCAAGCGCTGTATCGCGCCTTTGTCGAATGCGATGCCTCGCTCGCGGAAATCAATCCGCTGATCATCACCGGGGGCGGGGAAGTACTCGCGCTCGACGCCAAATTGAATTTTGATTCGAACGCCCTGTTCCGTCATCCGGAGATCGTGGCCATGCGCGACCTGGACGAAGAGGATCCCGCCGAGGTCGAGGCCTCCAAGTACGAGCTCTCCTATATCTCGTTGGGCGGCAACATTGGGTGTCTGGTGAACGGCGCGGGTCTTGCCATGGCGACCATGGATGCCATCAAGCTCTTCGGCGCGGAACCTGCGAATTTTCTCGACGTCGGCGGCGGCGCGACCGCGCAGAAGGTGACCGAGGCTTTCAAGCTGATGCTGAAAAATCCCGCCGTGAAAGGCATTTTGGTGAATATATTCGGCGGCATCATGCGCTGCGATACGATCGCGGAAGGGGTGATAGCGGCGGCCAAAGAAGTGAAACTCAACGTTCCGTTGGTTGTGCGCATGAAGGGCACGAATGAGGAGTTGGGCAGAAAGGCGCTCAAGGATTCCGGCTTGCCGATCGTTTCCGCGGATAACATGGCGGATGCCGCCCAGAAAATTGTCGCCGCCGTCAACGGCGGGCGGAGTCGACGCGCATGAGCATTCTCATCGACAGAAATACCAGGGTGATGACCCAGGGGATCACCGGCAAGACCGGAGCATTCCACACGCGCTTATGCCGCGATTACGCCAATGGCAAGGCCTGTTTCGTCGCGGGTGTGAATCCCAGCAAGGCGGGCGAGAATTTCGAAGGGATCCCGATTTACGGCACCGTTCGCGAAGCTAAACAGCAAACCGGCGCGACCGTGTCCGTGATCTACGTGCCGCCTCCCTTCGCGGCGAGCGCCATCGATGAGGCGGTGGACGCCGATCTGGATCTGGTGATCTGCATTACCGAAGGCGTGCCCGTGCGCGACATGATCGCGACGCGTCATCGCATGCGCGGCAAGAAGACCCTCCTGGTCGGGCCTAACTGCCCGGGTGTGATTACGCCGGATGAAATCAAAATCGGCATCATGCCGGGCCATATTCATAAAAAAGGCCGCATCGGTGTCGTCTCGCGGTCCGGCACCCTCACCTACGAGGCGGTGGGTCAGCTGATGGACTTGGGCTTGGGGCAGTCGACCTGCGTCGGCATCGGCGGCGATCCAGTCAATGGACTGAAACACGTCGATGTCATGCGGCTGTTCAACGACGACCCGGAAACGGATGCGGTCATCATGGTCGGCGAAATCGGCGGGGATGATGAGGAGACCTGCGCCCGATGGATCAAAGCCTATATGAAGAAGCCTGTCGTGGGCTTCATCGCGGGGGTGACAGCGCCGCCGGGCAAGCGCATGGGGCATGCGGGCGCCATTATCTCCGGTGGAAAGGGTACGGCAACGGAAAAACTGGCCGTCATGGAAGAGTGCGGCATCAAAGTCACGCGCAACCCGGCGGAGATGGCCTCGTTGCTGAAGTCTGTGTTGTAGCCGCGGTGCGCAGCCTTGCACCCGGCTGACGCAAAAGCGCTGCTGCGCCGCATGTTTGACGCGGCCATCGCGTCCGCCCAACCGGCCATTTGCATTCCTCCGCATCTTCCCGATGCGCCGCGCGGCAGGTTCATTGTTGTCGGAGCGGGCAAGGCCTCTGCCGCAATGGCTCGCGCTGTCGAAACGAATTGGCGCGGGCCCCTGTCGGGATTGGTGGTGACACGCTACGGCTATGCGGTGCCTTGCACGCAGATCGAAATCGTCGAGGCTGCCCATCCTGTTCCGGATGCGGCAGGCATGCGAGCCGCTGAACGTATTCTCGAACTCGTCGCAAATCTGCGGGAAGACGATCTGGTGCTGTGTCTGATTTCGGGCGGGGGCTCGGCGTTGCTGCCCTTACCGGCTGAGGGTTTGACGCTGGATCTGAAGCAGGATGTTAGTCGAGCCCTGCTGGCGTCCGGGGCGAGCATCAGCGAAATGAACTGCGTGCGGCGCCATCTCTCGGCCATCAAGGGCGGCCGGTTGGCAGCCGCGTGTCATCCAGCACGAGTGCTGACGCTGTTGATCTCGGATGTACCGGGTGACCGGCCTGTCGATATTGCTTCGGGTCCGACCGTGGGGGATCCCACCACTTCCGCCGACGCACTTGGCATTGTGCGTCGCTATGGTATTGAGTTGCCGCGAGCCGTGCTCGAGCTGCTCCAAAGCGGGCGTTCAGAATCGGTGAAGCCTGATGATCCGCGGCTACGGCGAGCCAGTGTGTGCGCGATCGCCACACCGCAAATGGCGCTGGAAGCCGCGGCCGCAGTGGGCCGCGAAGCGGGCATCGCAGTCCATATTTTGAGCGATGCCATCGAGGGGGAGGCCCGCGATGTCGGCAAAGTGTTTGCCGGCATTGCACGGCAAATTGCAGCGCGCGGACAGCCCTTCGACGCGCCCTGTATCTTACTGTCGGGCGGCGAAACCACCGTGACGGTGCGCGGCCAGGGGCGCGGAGGGCGCAATGTGGAATACTTGCTCTCTCTTGCCGTCGCGCTCGAGGGACATCCTGGTATTCATGCAATGGCGGGCGACACCGACGGCGTCGATGGTCAGGAGGAAATCGCCGGCGGCTACCTGGGTCCGCATTCGCTTAGCAGGGCCGAGTCGTTAGGATTGAAACCCAAGGACATGCTGGCCAACAACGATGCGCACAGCTTTTTCAGCGCCTTGAATGATTCCGTGATCACCGGACCCACCTTGACCAACGTCAACGATTTTCGCGCCATTCTCATCGACTAGTGCGCCGTTGCGCGGGCCTTCGCATACCTGCCATTCGCTGTCAGGTATGTGTGCTAGACGCAGACGCGGCAGGCGCTGCGCAGGGTCCTTCGCCACTATGAGGGCCGTCGCTCGCGTTGGAAGGCCCGACACATCGTCCGATCCCGAACGCGGAGGCTCGGTCGAAGCGGTCAATCTGGTACGCTTTGGTTCGTGGAAACGCCGCTCACTCCCCTCGAATTCGCCCGCCGTGCGCGCAAGCTGCACGGCGGGCGCGAAGCCGTGGTCGATGGAGCATTGCGATTTACGTACGCCCAATTCGGGGCGCGATGCGACCGGTGGAGCATGGCACTCGCGAAATTGGGCGTCGGCAAGGGTGATCGTGTTGCGACGATTTCGCCGAACACGCATCAACACCTGGAACAATTCTACGCGATACCGCAGCTCGGCGCGGTGATCGTGCCGATCAACTACCGCCTATCGGCCGATGACTTCGTGTACGTGACTACGCATAGCGGCGCCAAGGTGCTCTGCGTTCACGCCGACTACCTGGATGCCGTCGACAGCGTGCGTTCACGCATGCCGGACGTGCAGCACTTCGTCGCGCTGGAGGGCCGCAAGGCGGGATGGTTGTCGTACGAATCCCTGCTCGAAGCCGGCAGCGAATCGTTCGAAGTTCGGGACATACGCGAGACGGACATCATCTCGATCAACTACACCAGCGGCACGACATCCCGCCCGAAGGGCGTGATGATCACGCATCGCAATGCCTGGATGAATTCCGTGGGCGCATTGGCGCACTGGCCCCTCACACCCGTCGACCGATACCTTTGGACGCTGCCGATGTTTCACGCCAACGGCTGGACCTTTGTGTGGACCGTGACCGCGGCCGGCGCAACGCACGTCTGCCTTCGCGCCGTCGACGCCGCCGCAGTGTACGAGTCCGTGCGGCGCGAGCGCATCACGCATCTTTGCGCCGCCCCCACGGTGCTTATCGGCATTGCCAACGGACCTGCCGATGAGCGCAAAGGACTGGCCCGCAGCGTGCGGGTCATCACAGCCGGTGCGCCTCCGGCTGCCGCGACCATCGAGCGCATGGAATCCGAGTTCGGTTGGGATATCCTGCAAGTGTACGGACTTACGGAAACCGCACCTTTCATCAGCATTTGCGAGCCCCTGCCGGAGCACGGCGCGCTTTCCAGCACCGAACGGGCCACCGTGAAAGCCCGCCAGGGGGTAGAATTGATCACCTCCGGCGAACTGCGCGTCGTGGACGCGCAAATGCGCGACGTCCCGGCGGACGGTGCAACCATGGGCGAGATCGTAGCCAGGGGCAATGTCGTCATGCACGGCTACTACAACGATCCGCAGGCGACTACCGCGGCATTCGCCGGCGGCTGGTTTCATTCCGGCGACGGTGCTGTGGTACATCCTGACGGCTATATCGAAATCCGCGACCGCTTCAAGGACGTGATCATCAGCGGCGGCGAAAACATTTCCTCGATCGAGGTCGAGGGCGCGTTGCTGCGGCACCCGTCGGTGCTCGAAGTCGCGGTGGTCGGCATGCCGCACGAGAAGTGGGGGGAGTCGCCGCACGCCTTTGTAGTGCTGCGGCCCGGTGCAGCGGCCGCGGAAAATGAATTGCGGGATTTCGCTCGATCGGCGCTCGCGCATTTCAAAGTTCCCAGTGCATTTCATTTCGTGACCGACCTCCCGAAAACCGCGACCGGAAAGATTCAAAAGTTTGTGCTGCGAGGTAGGCGCCCTGCGATAATGCATCAATGAGTTGCGGGGTACCTTGATCTTGACGACAGCCCATTTCACCGACGCGGAGCGCCGGATAACGATCATCGGCGTAATGATCGTGTTTCTGCTGTCCGCCTTGGACCAGACCATCGTGTCCACGGCCATGCCGGTCATCATCAGCCAGTTGCACGGCCTCGAGCTGTATGCATGGGTGACGACTGCCTATCTGCTGTCCTCGACAGTCATGGTGCCGGTTTGGGGAAAGCTGGGCGATTTGTACGGCCGCAAACCCGTGCTCTTGGCCGGGATCGGATTGTTTCTTCTCGGCTCATGGCTATCGGGTCTCGCCGGCGAGTTCGGGACGCTGCCGCTTTTGGGCGGCGGGATGGTGCAACTCATCGTGTTCCGTGCCGTTCAAGGTCTCGGCGGCGGCGCACTTTTTACCACGGCCTTTGCCATCATTGCCGATCTGTTTCCGCCGCGGGAGCGCGGCAAATTCGCGGGCCTGTTCGGCGGCGTATTTGGTCTCGCGAGCGCGGTGGGACCGTTGTTGGGCGGTTACTTCACCGATCACGGCACGGTGTCGTTGGCGGGTCACACCATCGCGGGCTGGCGCTGGGTATTTTATCTCAATCTGCCGCTGGGCCTGGTCGCGCTGTTCATGGTCATCGCCAAGATGCCCAAACTGTCACACGCCTCCAAAGGCAGCATCGACTACCTCGGCGCAGTGCTGATCGTGGCCGCATGCGTGCCGTTGCTGCTGGCACTGACGTTCGGCGGACAAAAATACGACTGGGATTCGCCCGTCGTTGTGGGGCTATTTTCGACTTTCTTGATCTGCACGGTTCTGTTCGTCATTGTCGAAAAGAGGGTTCAAGATCCGATCATTCACATGGAGCTGTTCGCCAACAAGGTGTTCACCTGGGCGAACGTCGCCGGCTTCTTCTCATCAATGTCCTTTCTCAGCGTGGTCGCATTCCTGCCCTTGTTCATGCAGCTCGGGCAGGGAGTTCAGGCCACGACCAGCGGACTGTCGACGCTACCCCTGATGATCGGCTTGATCGTGGCGGCGACCGTCAGCGGACGGCTGGTGACGCGTACCGGACGCTACAAGCCATTCATGCTGGCCGGAATGAGCGTGCTGTTCATTGCGACTTTTCTCATGAGCCAGATGACCTATCACACGACACGGTTCGACCTGGGTTGGCGCATGGCGCTGCTCGGCGTCGGCTTGGGTCCTCTGCAAAGCCTGTATAGCGTTGCCATTCAGAATGCCGTGCCAATGAATCGTATCGGCGTCGTCACGAGCGCCAATCAGTTCTTTCGCCAGATAGGATCCACCGTGGGCGTGGCCGTCTTCGGCACGCTGCTGACCAATGGTATGAATTCCAAGCTCACGGCTTGGGCCGCTTCCATGGGGTTGCCTTCCATGAACCTGTCCAAGTTGCGCAGTTTGTCGATCGACGCGCAAGTTCACTCCGGCGTAATGGACCTGCCTGTCGCGGTGCGCGTTCTGATCGCGGACTCGGTGACGCACGTGATTCTGCTGAGCATGGTCGTCGTGGCCATTGCTCTCAGCGCCACCCTGATGATTCCAGAGCTGCCGATGCGCGAACGGCCGAAGGTGCCGCCCAAGGATGCGATACCCGCGGACGCACATGTATGACGAGAGCGCCCGACACCTAACGCGCGATGGCCATCAAAGCCTGGAAGTTCTCGCTGTAGAACTTGGTCTTTGCTTCCTCTGAAATTCCCTGAAACGTGCGTTCGAAGCGGCCGATCGGATCATCGGTGCCTTCGGGATGCGGGTAATCGCTCGAAAACATGAACAGATCTGCGCCGGCATCCCTGATCAGGCGGCCCACATCTTCGCCTGGGAACGGTGTGAACTTCACGGCGCGGCGGATGTACTCGGACGCCTTCATCGGCAGCGCTTCCACTGTGGGGTCGGTGCGCTTGAAGATCTTCTGGCTGAGATCGAGAGTACGCAGGTAATCCGGCACCCAGCCGGCGCCAAGCTCGATGACGCCGCCGCGCAGTCGGGGGAAACGCGCAAACACACCGTCGAAGACCAACGCCGTGAGAAATTGTTGGGGACCGACTGAAAGCAACATGAAATCGCGTACCCGTAAGTTCTCGCCGCCCTCAGCACCGGTGATGTCCTTCGTCCGGGGTTGACCGTTGTTTTCGTAAGCTGGAATTTTCGTCGGGCTATTCGGCCCAACGTGCAGCAGGAACGGCACGTCCAGATCGCAGAATGCCTGCCATACCGGATCGAAATCGCGGTGTCCCGGGGATTTGTCCGCCACCGGCATTCCCGGAATCCAAAATGCGCCGCAGCCCAGGCGCCCCCCTTCCTTCATCTCTGTCACGCAGCGCTCAGGGTCAGCCAGCGAAAGCTGTCCCGCCGCGATGAGACGCGAATCCTGGGCGCAAAACGCCGCCATTGCACGATTGTGCGCGCGGATACCGCCATAGCGCACATCCATCTCCTCGTGATGCAGGTACTGGGACGCGGAGAAGGTCGAGAACACCAGTTGGCGCCTGAAGCCCAAATCATCCAGCGCAGCCTTCCGCTCCGCGGCGTCGAACGCACCGGGCGCGTTCCATCCCTTCTGGCCCTTCACGACATCGACCGCCGCAGTGCCGACCGCAGCCCGCTGCCGCTGCTTCAGCACCGCCTCGTTGATGATGTCGAAGCTCTTGGTTCCCGCCTTGAGCAGACTCATCTCGGGCAGCTTTGCACGGATCTGCGGGTCGGTAAAATTGGCGATCCAGTCCCGCGTTTCCATGATGTGGCTATCGGCATCGTAGCAAGGGCGATTCGTCGCATAGGGCATGGCCGCTCCCGCAAGGTCTTATTAGACTCAAGTTATAATTATGCCGTCCGCAAGTCAAATGCGGTGGGCGGCTCAGGAATTCGGCTTTTTCCTGCGCGTTCCCGCCGGCTTGCGCACGCCGTACTTCAACTGCAAGGCGTTGTTGCCGCCGATGATGAAATCGCTCCATATCTCCGCCGCGCGGTGCGCGGCGATGCCGTTGCGGCGCAGCGCGCGTGCGGACAAAATCGGCGCGTTCACCGTCATGATCGAACAGACGCGCGCGACATCGCGCGGAAAGCCGTAGACCTCGGCGCATCGTTTGGTGAAGTAGTCGATCATGACCCCGCGTTCGTCGCGATCCTGCCGTTTCGCGAGGCCGGCTATCGAACGATCGCTCGCGAGCAGCCGCATGATGGGGCCGCGCTCATACAAATATTCCATGGACTGCAGATTCGAGCGATGGATCACTTCCTCGTAGGGCACGTTTCTCGGCAGGACCCCGAGGCCGCGGCCGCGCAGAAAGCGATACTCGCGCTCCACCAGGGCCTTGAACAGATCGGCCAGGCGCGGAAAATATTTGTAGATGAGGGGCTTGCTGATCCGCGCCTCGGCGGCTACGACCTCGAGCGTGCAACTCGACAGACCGCGGCTGACGATGAGCGTGACGGCGCTGTCCATTATCTGCTCGCGTCGCTTATCGGGCGACATGCGCTGTGCGCGCTTTCTAACGGGCATGGACTTACGATCTCCCGATCGAATTTTGAAGCTGAAAAGCTATTCTACGCCAGTCCTGGCACGTATTCATTTTGTGCGCCCATGAGTTGACCATGCGTGAGCGCAGCGAAAGCTAATAAAAGGCGCATTATGCTAATTGTTTTCAGTTGCGGCTGGCCAGCCGCGAGCAGCTAATTACATCCACGCCTCGACCCAGGTCGAGCCGCTCCAAATAACACGCGCAGTTCGGGAGATAGGGATGAAAAAGCTTCTCGCATTGGCTTTGCTGCTGGTTGCAACGGCTTTGGTTTTTCCGGGCATTGCACTGTCGCAATCGGATCCCGGGGTCCGCCAGGGGCCGGTCAACGGACAGAACGGCGCCACGCAGGGCAACCCTCTGCCACTGGCGTCCGTCAATTCGAACAATCCGGCTGGAATTCTCGACTTCTTCGACAATGGCCTTGGCCGCTTCCAGGAAGAAGAGACCGTGTCGAGCGGTGAGGATAAGGGGCTTGGGCCGCGATTCAACCTCAATAGCTGTTCCGGGTGCCATGCGCAGCCCGCCGTCGGCGGCAGCAGCGCGGCCAACAACCCGCAATTCCAAACCATCACCCAGGGGATCGCCTCGGGTTCCACCAACACTTTGCCGTCATTCATCACCGCCCACGGGCCCACGCTGGAGGCGCGGTTCCCGTTCTTCACAAACTCCAACGGCGCGCCGAACAGAAACGCACCTAACGGCGGCGTGGAGGCCTTATTCACCGTTTCCGGTCGATCAGATGCGGGAAGCTGCAATCTGCAACAGCCCGATTTCCGCCACGCCCAACAGACCAATAACATCATTTTTCGGATTCCGACGCCGACATTCGGCGCCGGACTCATCGAATATATAGACGACTCGACCCTGCTCGCCAATCAAGAGGCGCAGTCCGCCAACAACTTTGGCGTCGGCGGTGCGTTCAATCGCAATGGGAACGATGGCACCATCGCCCGCTTTGGCTGGAAGGCGCAGAACAAGTCGCTGCTCCTCTTTACGGGCGAGGCCTACAACGTGGAAATGGGCATCACCAACGAATTGTTTGCTCAGGAACGGCCGCTACCCGAGGAGGAACAGGGCAGCGGGCTGCCGGCGAACTGTCTGAATCTTGCCGGCGGCGGCTATCCGGAGGACACCACCAACTTCAATGTCGCAAGGAATCCGGATCAGGCGGCGCAAAATGCGCAAGTGCCCGCGGATATCGTCTTGTTGGCGGAATTCATGCGCCTTCTTGCCCCGCCCGTACCCTCGACGCATGCTGCCGGCGGGCAGCAGTCAATTTCAAACGGCTTTGCCCTGTTCAAGGCGATCGGCTGTTCGACCTGCCACACGCCCGCCATTAATTCCACCCAGCCCTCGAAAATCACCGCCTCGCTGGGCAATGCACCCGTGCGGGCATTTTCCGATTTCGAGATCCATCACATGGGCAGCGGCCTTGCGGATAATGTCGCGCAAGGCGGTGCGGGCGGCGATCAATTTCGCTCGGCCCCGTTATGGGGGCTCGGCCAGCGCATTTTTTTCCTGCATGACGGCCGAACCACCAACTTGATGACCGCCATCACCGCGCATCGCAGTAACGGTTCGGAAGCAACGCAGGTCGAGGAAAATTACACCTCGCTGTCAAGAGGCCAACAGCAGGATGTTCTGAATTTCCTGCGTTCGTTGTGAGTTCGAGGCTATCGCGGCGCTGCTGGGTATTCCTCGCGGCGTTGGTGCTGGTGGGCACCCGTGCTCTGGGTGACTCTAACGGGTCGGTTCCGGCCGGGGTGATTTTGGTGAAGGGTGCGTGGACGAGCGCCGCCGGCACGGCGATCCCGCTGCCGGAGGAGGGCGCCGTCGCAAACGGCAAATACGGCAACCCCTACTTTGGTCTCGAGTATGCGTTCGGCGCGGATTGGACGCAGAGGTACGAAGGGCCGCCGCCCTCTGAAAGCGGCTACTATGTGCTGGCGCAGATCGAGCCGCGAAACCCAGGCCAGAGCTTCGGTCAGAGCCATGTTCTGATCGCTGCCCAGGATTTGTTTTTCACATTAAATCCTGCGTCCGATGCCCTCGGGCTGATTCACTACTATCAGGAACATTTGGGCGCGGAATATCGCGTGCAGCAGCCGCCCCGCAAAGTTCAAGTCGCGAATCGCGACTTCGTGCGTTTCGACTATTTCTCGCCGGCGGCCGGCTTGCAGTGGCATGTGCTGGCGACGGAAATCCGCTGCCACGTGGTGCTATTCACTTTCACAGGATCAGATGCGCAAATCACGCGTCGCCTCATCGAGAGCATGGGCACGATGCCGCACGGGTCCGGAAGCGCGCCGGTATGCATCAAGAATTATGTGAGCGCGGAGAACATCACGGAACGAGCAGATCCGGTTCTCTCCGCACCGCGTTTCAATCCGGTTCCCGTGCGGATCGTCATCGATACAGAAGGAAAGGTTAAGCATATTCATTTCCTCAGCGCCTTCCCCGATCAGGCCAAGAACATCGCCGATGCTTTGTCGCAATGGCGATTCAAGCCACTCATCGTCGGCGGCCAACCGGCGGAAGTTGAAACCGGGCTCATGTTTGGCAGGCCGCCACGCCCGAGCGCTTCGGCACAGCATTAGTCTTGTCCCCGATAGCCGCATGTCGCGCTCGGACGACAGCTGCACGCGCGGCGCAACCGGGTGTAGCGTGTGTCCACCTGGAGAACCAATGCGCCAAAAACTGGACATAACCCGAGATTCTGCGGTTTCGCTGATGCTATTGAGGGACAACTCGTTGGAAAGGCGAGTCTTAAAAACTCTGGAGATGGTAGAGGCAGGGACCACATTTGCGATCCGTGAGCTCGCGGCGGAGTTTCACCTCAGCCCGGCTTACCTGCAGCGGCTGTTCAAGCACGAGACTGGCATTTGCATGGGTGAATGGTTGAGCGAGCAGCGTCTGCAGCGTGCCGCGTACCTGCTGTCGAACAGCTACCTCAGCATCAAGGAAATAACCCACGCCGTCGGCTACGAGCATACTTCCAGTTTCGTCCGCGCTTTCGAGCGCCGATTCGACAAGGCCCCTGCGAGATATCGAAAACAGAACGACTGCAAGTTCGACGCCAACGGCGCGAAAGGCAGTCGGGCAGCCTGAACGACGCTCTGGGATCCATCCCGTCCAGTGATGGCGCATGGACGCTCACGTATAATAAAAAGTTGCCCTCCCAATATGGAAGATCAACTTGAAATACGCAGTCTTGCGTCTCGCAGCCCTCGTTTTGTCGATGATCCTTGGCGGCGGCGCCGTTCACGCGGCTGATTTCGGGCCCGCCAATCCGTTCTACGCGGCCAGCACGCTGCCCTTCAGCGCGCCACCCTTCGACAAGATCAAAGATGAGGACTATCAGCCGGCCATTGAAGCCGGGATGGCGCAGGAGCTTGCGGAAATCAATCAGATAGCCAATAACCCGGCGGCGCCGACCTTCGAGAACACATTGGTCGCCATGGAGCGCAGCGGTCGGCTCTTGGCGCGCGCCTCGGCGGCGTTCAGCGGCGTCAGTCAGGCAAACACCAATCCGCTCTTGCAAAAGATCCGGACCGCATTGGCGCCGCAAATCGCCGCGCATCAAGATGCCATCCACTTGAACAAGAAGCTGTTTGAGCGTATTGCCGCAATATACAAGAAACGTGGGGCGATGAAGCTCGATCCTGAATCGCTGCGCCTGGTGGCAAGAGAGTACGACGAATTTGTCCACTCGGGCGCTAACCTGTCCGACTCCGATCAGGAACGGCTCAAGGGACTCAACAAGGAGATTTCATCGCTCTCGGACGAGTTCTCGAAGAAATTGCTCGCGGCAACCAAGGACGGCGGCTATGCGACCGAGGACAAAGGCGCTCTGGAGGGGCTCAGCGACTCGCAGCTCGCTGCGGCGGCGCAGGACGCCAAGAGCCGTGGCGCCAAGGGCTATGTAATTCCGCTGCAGAACACCACGCAGCAGCCCGTGCTCTCGTCGCTCAAGGTGCGCGCGACCCGCGAGACCATCTTCGCCAATTCGTGGAATCGCGCTGAACGCGGCGACGCGGACGATACGCGCCAAATCCTTGCGCGTATTGCCCAGCTGCGTGCGCAACGTGCGCATTTGCTCGGGTTCGCAAGCCACGCCGCCTGGAAGCTCGAAGACCAGATGGCCAAGACACCCGAGACGGCGTTGCAATTCATGGATGCCCTGGTGCCCGTGGCAACCGCCAAGGCGACGCGCGAGGCCCAGGCCATTCAGGGCGTCATCGACGCGCAGAAGGGCGGATTTGAGCTTAAGCCCTGGGATTGGGATTTTTACGCGGAACAGGTGCGCAAGGCCCAATACGATCTGAACGACACCGACATCAAACCGTACTTCGAACTCAACAATGTGCTCGAAAACGGCGTGTTTTTCGCCGCTAACCAGCTCTACGGCATCACTTTCAGGGAAAGAAAGGATATTCCGGTCTATCAGGCCGACGTGCGCGTGTTTGAGGTCAGCGACGTCGACGGCAAGCCGCTGGCGCTTTTCTATTGCGATTATTTCAAGCGCGACAACAAGAATGGCGGAGCATGGATGTCCGAATTCGTCGGCCAATCCAAGCTGCTCAAGACCTTGCCGGTCGTCTATAACGTCGCGAACCTGCCCAAGCCGGCGCCGGGCGAGCCCGCGTTGATCAGTTTCTACGACGTCACGACCATGTTTCATGAATTCGGTCACGCGCTGCATGGCATGTTTGCCAATACTCAATACCGGACGCTTTCCGGCACCTCGACTGCGCGCGATTTCGTCGAGTTTCCCTCCCAATTCAATGAGCACTGGGCAATCTATCCGACCGTGTTCAATCGCTATGCCAAGCACTATCAAACCGGCGCGCCCATGCCCGACGCCTTGGTGGAAAAGATCAAGAAAGCCCAGAATTTTGCGGAGGGCTATGAGCTGACCGAGCTCTTGGCGGCCGCCGAGCTCGACATGCAATGGCACGCGCTGACGGCCGATGCGCCGCTGCAGAATGCCGATGAATTCGAAACGCGAGCGCTTGCGAAAACGCACCTGAACTTACCCGCGGTGCCCCCGAGGTATCGATCCAGCTACTTCAGCCACATCTGGGCAAGCGGCTACTCGGCCGGTTACTACGCCTATCTCTGGACGCAAATGCTGGATGACGACGCCTATCAATGGTTCGACGATCATGGGGGTTTAAGCCGCGCCAACGGCGACCGCTTTCGGCGGATGATTCTTTCGCGCGGCAACACGCAAGATCTGTCTGCGCTGTATGTCGCCTGGCGCGGCAAGCCGCCGAGTATCGATGCGATGATGAAGTACCGCGGACTGGCTCCAACACCGTAACGGCGGAGCGCAGCTTGGGAGCATTGGGGCACGGTCGGGCGATTATTGCCCGACGCTGGCGAAACCCTTGCCTTCGGCCACCAACTTCTCGAGCAGCGGCGACACTTTAAGCCACTTGCCGCCGGTGGCGGCGCTGTATTTCTTGAGCTTGGCAAGCGCGGTGCTCAATCCGACCTCGTTTTCCGCCCAGAACATCGGACCGCCGCGGTACGCGGGGAAGCCATAGCCGTACAGGTAGACAATGTCGATGTCGCTCGAGCGGGATGCCACGCCCTCGCTCAAAACATCGCAGCCGACATTCATCAGCGCGAGAAAGCAGCGCTCGACGATTTCCTCGTCGGTAAACTGCCGCCGCGCGATGCCGTACTCCTTCGACACCTGCTCGATGATGCCGGCCACCACCGGCGATGGCTTGGGCGTTCGATCCCCCGGCGCATAATCGTAAAAACCCGCCTGGGTCTTCTGGCCCTTTCGTCCCATTTCCACCAGCATATCGGCCGAGCGCGACACACGCCCGTCAAATGTTGCCGGGTCGCGATCCTTGCGCGATTTGTATCCCACATCCAGGCCCGCCAGGTCGCTCATCTGCAGCACTCCCATCGGCATGCCGAAGTTGCGCAGCGCCGCGTCAACTTGTTCCGGCATCGCGCCTTCCAGCACCATCAATGATGCCTGGTAGGCATATCCGCCCAACATGCGGTTGCCGATGAAGCCGTCGCGATTTCCGCAGACCACGCCGACTTTGTTGATCCGCTTCGCGATATCGACGACCGTGACCAGAACATCTTGAGCCGTCTTTGCGCCGCGAACGATCTCCAGCAGGCGCATCACGTTGGCGGGCGAAAAGAAATGCATACCCACGACATCGCCGGGTCGCGAGGTCGAATCGGCGATTTCGTCAATGGACAGATAGGACGTGTTCGAGGCGAGAATCGCACCCTTTTTTGCCGTCTTTTCGAGTTTCGCAAACACCTCTTTCTTGATGGCCATGGTTTCGAACACGGCTTCGATGATCAGATCGGCGTCGCGTAAATCGTCGTAGGAAAGCGTCGGTTTCAACAATCCCATGCGCTGCTGGACCTGCTCCATCGTGAGCTTGCCCTTGGACGCGGTGTTCTCGTAGTTCTTGCGGATCACGCCCACGCCGCGGTCGAGCGCTTCTTGCGTCATTTCAAGCAGCGTCACCGGGGTGCCCACGTTCAAGAAATTCATGGCAATTCCGCCGCCCATCGTGCCGGCGCCGATCAAGGCCACCGACTTGACGTCCCGCTTGGTTACGTTCTTGTCGAGATTCGGCACATTGGCGGCCTTGCGTTCGGCGAAAAACACATGCTGCAGCGCCTTCGACTGGCTGTTTTGTGCGCACTTCAGGAACAACTCGCGCTCGCGCGCCATTCCCTTGTCGAAGGGCAGGGTGGCGGCCGCTTCCAGGGCGTCGACGATGCGCTGCGGCGCGAATAGATTTTTCTTTTCCTTTGCGATGCGCTCGCGGGCTTCGTCGAAGTAGCCGGCCGGAATCTTGCCGGCGTCGACGTTGATGTCGCGAACCTTGCGCAGCGGAGCTTGTCGTTCGGCGAGTTCGCGAGCGTAGCTGATGGCGCCTTCGAGCAGATCACCGTCGATTATTTTGTCGATCACGCCGGCTTTCGCAGCTTGCGTCGCACCCACCGGCTCGCCCGAGACAATCATGCCGAGTGCGGCGTGAATGCCGATCAAGCGCGGCAAGCGCTGGGTGCCGCCCGCGCCGGGCAGCAAGCCGAGTTTGACTTCCGGCAAACCGACCTTGGCGCTCGCGATGGCGACGCGATAATGGCAGCCGAGCGCGACTTCCAAGCCGCCGCCGAATGCCGTGCCATGAATGGCGGCGACAATGGGTTTGGCCGAAGCTTCCACCGCGTTTATGGCCTCATGCAGACCCGGCGAAAGCGGCGGCTTGCCGAATTCGGTGATATCGGCGCCCGCCATGAAGGTGCGCCCTTCGCAGGCTAGAACGCCCACCTTGATTTCCGGGTCGAGCGCAAGTTTTGCGACGCCATCGATGATGGCGGCTCGTACGCCGACGCTGATGGCATTGACCGGCGGGTTGTTGATCCAAATGACGCCGACATTGCCGCGCTTTTCAAATCTGCCTTGCATGGGATGCTCCGAATGGAATAGCGAAGCTTACCAAAGCGAAGGCGTTGCGTGCATGGTCGGCGGCTATCGGCCGACTCGCCGCCCGCCATCGACCAGATGCACCTCGCCGGTGGTCTTCGATGCCACCGCGCCGAGGTAATAGATGGTCTCAGCGACGTCTTCGGGCTGCACCAGGGTGTCGAGCGCCGAGGCCGATTCGTATTGATGCAACATCGCGTCGAATTTTTCGGGCCCCAAGCCATTCCTCAGCCAGGGGGAATCGACCATGCCGGGGGCGACCACATTCAGCCTGACCTGGGGGCCCAGCACCCTGGCCAATACCAAAGTCAGCGCGTTGAGGCCGCCCTTCGACGCGATGTACGCCACGCTCGAGCCGCCTCCGATCAACGGTGCAATCGACGATACATTGACCACGGCTGCACTCCGGGCGTCCCGCAGCAGGGGCGCGAATGCCCGAATCATTTGAAAAGGGCCAATCACGTTGACCGCATAGATCTTTTGAAAATCCGCCGCGGTAAGCCCATCCAAATCCTTCAAGTCGACGAACTTGGTGGTCCCCGCGTTGTTCACGAGCGTGTCGCAGCGTCCGAAATGCTCCTTGACGCGCGCCGCCAACGCAACGCATTTCGCGTCATCGGATACGTCCGCACGCTCGACCAGCACATCGGCTCCGTGACTTCTGCAAATGGCCGCGACCTTCTCCGCCGGCTTGGGGTCTTTCGAGTAGTTGATGCAAACATTCCAGCCGCGCCGCGAGAAGAGAATCGCGCTGGCGGCCCCGATGCCCGAAGACGATCCGGTGATAACACATACTTTCTTATCCACATTAGTTCCTTGAGGCGGTGGCCCAATGCAGCTCCTTGGCGGTTGGCGCAATAGTGGCACGCTCCGCGGCGCCGGTACATGGATGTCGTTTGACTGATTCGAGCGGAACGCCGCAAACTTAGACTTGGCGCAGGGCAGCGCTCGGATCAACGCCCAGGGAGAAAGTATGAAGTTGTCCTTCCGCTCAAGCCTGATTGGGCTGCTCGCCCTTGCACCACTGGCACTCGCCGAGCTTGCGAGTGCGCAAGCACAGTCTGCGCCGGCCGCGCCCAAGCCGACTCAAGCTCGGCCGCGCTTCCTCCCGCAGCTGACGCCCGAGCAGATCGCTGCACTGCCTAAGTGGACCGAAATGACCATGGCCACCCGCGACGGCGTCAAGCTCGCGGCCAATGTCTTTCTGCCGGCGGGACAAGGCCCTTTCGCGGTGGTGCTGTCGCGAACGCCTTACCTCAAGGATGCTCTTGGCGACCTGGCCGGCTACTCGGCCAAGAAATACACCGACGCCGGATATGCCTTCGTCATGCAGGACGTGCGCGGCAAGGGCCGCTCGGAAGGGTTCTACGAAGCCTTCATTCCCGATCTCGAGGATGGCTACGACACGGTCGAGTGGGTGGCCCAACAGCCTTGGTCGAACGGCCGGGTCGGCATGGTCGGCGGTTCTGCGCTGGGGATCACCACGAATTTGGCCGCGATGGGCGCACCACCGCACCTCGTAGCCGCCTACGTCATCGTCGCGCCCTATGATCAACTGCTCAATACCTTCCCCGGCGGTGTTTTGAAGGATGAGGACACGCTCGGATGGCTGAAGGGCCAAGGAGAGAGCCAGGCGCAGCTGGATGTCGTCAGGGGAAGCGCCGCCAATTCCGCATTCTGGAACGAGCATGCGATGACCGCCCAACGCAAGTTCATTCGCATACCCATGTATAACCAGGGCGCGTGGTATGACATTTTCAATGACGGCAATGTCGAAAACTTTCGTTGGCTGGAAAATTTCGGCTCCAAGGGCGCGCGCGGCAATCAGAAGCTCTACATGGTTCCAGCCGGACACGGCGGTTTGGGCGGCGATAAGAGCGATGTCGAATACAGTCAGCCCGGTGCCATCGTGCCGCCCAGCGAAGAGATGCGATGGTGGGATTATTGGTTGAAGGGCATCGACAACGGCATCATGAAGGAGCCGCCCGTCACGCTGTTCATGATGGCTTCCGGACGCAAGGGCCAGCCTTCCGCCGCGAGCCATGTGTTCAAATCGCCGAACTGGCCTCCTGCCAACCATCCGACTGCTTACTACCTGACAGCCGACATGCACCTATCGATCAAGCCGCCGACGGCGGCCGATGCGAAGATCAGCTACAAGTTTGATCCGGCCAATCCGGTCAAAACCTACGGCGGTTCGAACTTGCTGCAAGCCGCGGGACCGCTCGATCAACGGCCGATTGGCAATCGCCAGGATTACTTAAGATTCGAAACAGCGGCGCTCGACAAGAATGTGGCGATCGCCGGCCACGTGGACATGACCTTATGGGCAGCGACCGACGGGCTTGATACTGATTTCATGGTGAAACTCGTTGACGTTTATCCCGATGGCTACGAGCAGATCATCCTCGACAATCCGGTTCGCACGCGCTACCGCAGGGGCCGCGACCCAGACGATGTCATGCTGATGACCCCGGGCAAGCCGGAGGAGCTGCACATCGATCTGTGGAACACCGCGTTCACCTTCGAAAAAGCGCACAAAATCCAAGTGACAGTGACCTCGTCGAACGCCACCAAGTTCGAGATCAATCCGAACACGGGCGAGCCATTCGGAGTTCCGACGAATACGCCGCCGCGGGTCGCGACCAATACAGTCTATTTCGACAAGCGCCACCCTTCCGCGATGGTCTTGCCGGTGCTCAGCGCTGCGCCATAGTCAGAGGCTCGCCGGCGCTGGCAGGTTCGATCACGCGTGGATGCATGCGATTTGCGTACAGTTGCGCGACTTCATCCGCCCGCCGCTCCATCACCAGTCTTTGGTTGATGGACCGCTTGTCGGTTATTTCGCCTGCCTCCGGAGACGGCGGGTCCTTCAAGATCAGTAGGCGCGCGATGGTGTCGGCGCTGCCCTGTCGGGCGTGATTGAATGCGGCAAGCTTTTGCGCCAGGCCCATGCGCAGCTTGGCGTCGTCCGGCGCGGTCAGCCAGACGAGCGCGCCCAGCCAAGGTTGATCGGGCGCACAGATTACGGCATCGCTGATGAACGGTTGCAATGCCTCGACCAGATCGCGGCGCACGATGCTGGCTTGAACCCACGTTCCCGACAACAATTTGAAATCTTCAGCGATGCGTCCCGCGAACTCGAGGCCTTCGATGGGCCGCGCGGGGTCAGCCCATCGAACCGAATCGCCCGTTCGAAAGTAGCCTTCTTCATCGAAGGCGGCGGCATTGAGCGCGTCTGCCCTGTAGTAGCCGCTCATGATGTGGGGACCTTTGATCCTAAGTTCCATCCGATCGCCCGTGGGCACCAGCTTCAGCATCGACCCTGGCTGCGGAAGTCCGAGCAGCCCGGTGCGCCCGGTGTTCCAGTAGACCGCGATGCCCGTTGCGGTCGTCTCCGTCATTCCCCATCCGGTGCCGAAGGGCAGTTGCTCGCCGATCTCTTGCACCGCCACGTGTTGGATGCGCTCCCAGATGGGTTGTGGCAGCAAAGCGCCGCCATAGCCCAGAGAACGCATATTCTTGAAGAACTTTTGCCGTAGGTCCGCATCCCGTTCGAGCGCGGCGGCGAGCGCTCCAAACGCCGCGGGCACGCAGCCGAAGCTGGTCGGCGAGACCTCGCGCAGATTTTCGATGGTCGCCTCGAACAGTCCGGGAACAGGCCGGCCCGTGTCGATGTACAGCGTCCCTGCCACCGCCAGAATCCCGTTGAACTGCGCGTTCCCGCCGAAGGCGTGATGCCAGGGAAGCCAGTCGACGATGGTATTGGTTCGATCCTCCCTGAACGGTTCGCCCACCAAGCGAAACATCTGAGTGGAGGCGGCAATATTGCCGTGGGTGTTGATCACTCCTTTGGGCCGTCCGGTGGAGCCGGAGGTGAGTAAAATCTTCGCAATGGTGTCGTCCTTGATCAGCAGCCGCCGGGCGGCAACCGCCGCTGCGTCGACCGTTTGCAGCAGGTCGGAGAACTCATCGCCGGCGATGGTGATGGTGGCGGGTGCTTTGGCCTTTACATATTCAAGCGCCGCGCCGTAGCGAGCCGCGTCGACCGCATACACCAACGATGGCTGCGTAAGCTCCAATGCGTATCCCAGGCGCGCAAGATCCTTGCCAAAAGAGTAGGTCGGCGAGACCGGAACTACGGCTACTCCAGCGCGCATCGCTCCCAGCATCAGCAGCGCATGCTCGATGGTGTTCTCGGATAGGATCATCACCGGCGCGCTGTCGAGCCCCAACCCCTTGCGAATGAGCCAGGTCGCAACCGCGGCCGAATCGCGCCAGGCTGCTGCATAGGTCAAGCGGCGCCATTGCTTGGATGCATCGCGCTCGGCCAAGAACGTGGTGTTCGGACGCAGTTCCGCGGCACGGGCCAAAAGATCGATCAGGGATGGCAAGCCGGGCTCGTAGGGCAGCCCGCAGGTCAAATACACAATGCCGTTCTCGGCGCGCCGCACCTCCACGCTGGGCTCGGGGCGATCGAGCTTGCGCATCGAATATTCGTGCAACAATCTGTTCAGCGTGTTCTCCCGAATCCTCGGCGGCCCGATTCTCATTGGAGTTTCTCTGCAGCCCTAAGTTTCAGCTGAATGGCGCAAGAATGGAAGCTGCCCGGGGCATGTCGACAATTGCGACTATGGCCGTTAGGATCGGGCGAGGCACTGGGGGGTATCAAAAATGCAGTGGACAAAGAGTCAAAAAAACGTCGTGGTCGCAGCGTACCTCGGCTGGACACTGGATGCATTCGATTTCTTTCTCATGGTGTTCATGTTCAAGGATATTGCGACGACCTTCCACGTCGATGTCAAAAGCGTGGTGGAAGCGACATTTCTAACCCTGGCGGCTCGTCCCATCGGGGCCTTTGTCTTCGGCAGGCTCGCGGACCGGTTCGGCCGCAAGCCCACCCTGATGTGGAACATCCTGGCTTTTTCGATTCTGGAAGGCGCTTCCGGATTTGCTCCCTCGCTCATGAGCTTTCTGGCATTGCGTTTCCTATTCGGCATAGCGATGGGCGGAGAGTGGGGCATCGGCTCTGCCCTGACGTTCGAGACCATCCCGACGCGCGCCCGCGGCGTCGTCTCCGGTCTTTTGCAGGCGGGATATCCCAGCGGCTACTTCATCGCAGCGATCGCGACGTACTTCTTTTACGACCATCTTGGCTGGCGCTACATGTTCCTGCTCGGAGTCGTGCCGGCGATTCTGGTGTTTTTTGTCCGCATGGGCGTCGATGAGTCTCCCGCGTTCCTCGAGAAGCGCATCAGGAAGGAACAAAGCAATCTATTCGAGGTTGTCGGGCGCAATTGGAAGATCGCTCTATACGCGATCATTCTCATGACGGCTTTCAACTTCTTCAGCCACGGCTCGCAGGACGCCTATGCAAACCTATTCCTCAAGGTGCAGCATGGTTTCGACACGCACGCCGCGGCGACCATGACCGCCATTATGAATATCGGCGCCATTTGCGGCGGTATCGGCTTTGGATTTCTATCCGAGCGGATCGGCAGACGCCGCGCCATCGTCTTCGCGTCATTGTTGGCGCTGCCTGTCATTCCCTTCTGGGCGTTTGCCTCAACGCCCCTAGTCTTGGGGATAGGCGCCTTCCTGATGCAGGTCTCGGTGCAGGGCGCCTGGGGCATCATCCCGGTGCATTTGAATGAATTGTCCCCGCCCGAGATTCGCGCGACATTCCCCGGTTTTGTTTATCAGCTCGGCAATCTCATCGCCTCGAGGAATCTGCCCATCCAAGTCGCGATCGCGGAGTCGTATGGCAACAACTACGGACTTGCCATGGCCAGTGTCATCGGCACGGTGGTGGTCGTTATCATCCTGCTGGTCTTGTGGGGCCCAGAACACCGCGGCATAGCCATGGCGGATGCGCAGCGGGACCCGGCGCCCGCTTAGATGGCAACTCAGTCCAGAGGCAATGGCGCGGCGTCCAGCGGCGATTCGTCCTATCCGTCATCCTTTGCCGCGTGGTACAGCGTCGCCATACTGATGCTGATGTACATTTTTTCCTTCATCGACCGCACGACGATTTCATTGATCGTGGAGCCGATGAAGCGGGACTTGCACATCAGCGACACGCAGATCGGCATGCTGCAAGGGTTGGCATTCGCCCTGCTCTATACGTTTCTGGGATTGCCGATCGCCCGGCTGTCAGATCGCTATAGCAGACGAGGCATCATCGCGGCAGGCGTATTTATCTGGTCGATCATGGCCACCCTGTGCGGATTGGCGCGCACGGCAATTCAATTGTTTATCGCGCGCATCGGCGTGGGAGTCGGCGAAGCGGCACTGTCGCCGGCGGCTTATTCCATTATTACCGATAGCTTTCCGCGCTCGAAATTGGGCCGTGCATTCGGCTTTTACAACATCGGCATCACCATCGGCGCCGGAATCGCCTTTCTGGTGGGTGGCATCGTCGTCGCAGCGGTGTCTCACGCCGGCGCGACCTATACATTGCCGTTGCTCGGGGAAGTCCGCGCCTGGCAAATGGTGTTCATCGTCACGGGCGCGCCGGGCGTCGTGCTGCCGCTTCTGCTGCTGACATTTCGCGAGCCGGTGCGTCGTGGATTGCTGCGGCCCCAGGCGGGGGCTGCCGCGCCCGCCGTGCCGCTAAAGCCGCCTTTGAGTGAAGTGCTCGAATACATTTGGGCTAACCGCGAGTTTTACTGGCGGCACTTCGTGGCGCTCGCCCTGCTGTCCATGTGCGGCTATTGCGTGGCTGCCTGGCTGCCCACCGCGATTATTCGCGCCTACGGCGTGAGCTACGGGCAGGTAGGCAAGGTGCTTGGCGTCTCGACGGCGGTGATGAATTCGACCGGCATGCTTCTGGCCGGGATTCTGTGCGACCGCCTGACCCGCAAGGGCAGCAAGGATGCGCCGATCGTGGTTGCCATGATCTCGGGCTGCGGAATTGCGGTGTTCGCCAGTCTGCCCACCCTCATGCCGACCGTGACGATGGTTTGGGTGGCAATATTCGTATCGGGGCTCACCTTCAATGCCTATAACGGCGTCGGACCCATGGCAGTCAACCAAGTCACCCCGAATCAATATCGCGCGCAGGTTTCGGCGGTCTATTTGTTCGTGGTTAATGCCTTAGGATTAGGCATCGGGCCCACGCTGGTGCCGCTGCTGAATGACCATCTATTCCACGATCCGCTGAAAATCCGCTACAGCCTGATCATCGTGGTGTTCTGTTCCGCCATCACCGCCATCGCCTTGCTGCTGTCGGTTCGTCCCATGTACCGGCAAAAGCTGATCGAAGCGGAACAATGGCAATAGTATAGTTTATTCATATTAATTATACTCCCACGAACTGAAATCGATAGGGAGCGGCCGATGAAAGCATCCATTCCTGCAATTGTGCGTGCGCTGGCGAGCTTGACCCTCTTCGCAGCAGCGTCGGCGATGGCTCAGCAGGCCCACACGCTTCTAACCGTGAATTGCGCGGCACCGCCCGCCTATCATTGCCCCGACGCGGAGTGTGCGGGTCCCATCGTGACGCAGCCCGGCGATACGGTCGAATTGAAATCACGCCGGACCTTCTTTCTGGACTGCCCGGCCGACTATAAATCGGGCGACAAGGTCAACATCGTATTGAGCCTGCACGGCTACGGGTCCTACGCTAACTGGCAGCGAAATTATTTTCCGGCGATGGATGTCAAGGACAAGTACAAGTTGATCGTGATCACGCCGGGCTCACCCGTGCGCTACTGGAGCGACGCGGACGATGAGTACTTGCACAATATCGTCGATCTGGTTGTGGGTGCCGTGGGCAAGGAAAATGTGCAGCATTTCATTCTCGCGGGCCACAGCCAGGGGGGCCTGACGTCGAGTCGGCTGGTGTGCACCGACTATTTCAAAGACAAGGTCGATGTGCGTATCAGCTTGTCGGGCGGCCGTGTGGGACCCGTAACCGCGGCCAATCGCGGATTTTTCGGCGGCACACCGGTGTACAAGAGCGGCGCAGGCTCCACGCCCCCGCCACCGCCGCGAATGCCGCCGTCCCCCGCGGGTCCTCCGGGCGGTGCCTGCGACTACTCATTCATTTTTTCAAACGGGGAATATGAGTCCGTTCCAGCGGAGACATCGCCGCTCGCCGATAAATTCGCCTGCGGCAAGCGCGAGGAGTTGCCGGAGGTGCTGGATCCCAAACCAGGGCTTGTCTGGGATCCGACTCGTCAGGATCCCGGTTCCGATGGGTGGGGCCGGTATCCCAAATCGGGCCGCGCGCTGATTTATGTGTTTCCAAACTGCAAGGACGGCCGGGTGATCGCGGACGTGGTGAAAATGCAGAAGGGTCATACCGAGGGGTACGAACCCAACATCACCGATAAGATCATTGAATTGGCGCTGTCCGCAAAGGGCGGCAAGATCGCGACCGGTTCGTGGACGGCGCCGCCGCCGCCGCCACCGCCGCGCGGGCCGTTCGGCTAGAAGCGCAAGGATCAGGCGGCGCTGATGGTCCGAGGGTTGCGCAAATCTCGGGGCAGCCCTTCGCCCATGAGGTCCGCGAAGTTATCGCAGAAAAACCGCTCCACGGCCCGCGGGTTGGTGTGGGCCAGCGAATCATTGAACCGCTTTAGCGGATTTCGGCCGCCCTCGACGTGCGGATAGTCAGAGGAGAATAAGCACACTTCCTCGCCGGCATTGGCAATGATCCAGCCGGCGTCCTCGTGTGGATAGGGTGTGGCACGTACCTGGCGCCGCACGAATTCGCTGGGCTTCAGCGAGAGCTTTTGCAGCCGCGGTTCATTTTTGACGAAGGCTGCCGCGGCGGAGTCCATGAACCGCATCCAGCTGGGCACCCACGATGCGCCGAGCTCAATCGCGCCGAATTTCAAACGCGGATAGCGATCCAGTACGCCATCGATGATGAGCGCCGCCAGCGTGATCTGTACGGAATGCGGAATCGGCATGAAGCTCAACGATGTGAAATTCTCTTCGCCTCCGTGAAAGTCCTTGACGCGGGGCATGCCGTTGTTGAAATACTCGGCCGGGAGCTTTTCTTCGCCGCCGACATGGAACACCACGGGCAGCCTCGCTTCCTGGGCGAGCGCCCAGAGCGGCTCGAAGCCTGTGTGACTGGGGGAGACGTGCGGCGGACAACGCGATGGAATCAACAACGCCTTGCAGCCTAATTTGATTGCCTCATTCGCCGTGGCCAGCGCGGCGCTGAAGTCCACCAACGGAACATACCCGGTGCCGAGGAATCGCCTGTCGACCGAGCAGAAGCTGCTCATCATGCGATTGTGGGCGCGCGCAACGGCATAGCAGAGGTCGACCTCCCCCGACTGATCCAGTTCGAAATTGCCAAGGCACCAGGTTGTGAAAATCAACTGGCTGGCAAAGCCAAGCTGGTCGAGCGCGCGCGGACGATCTTCGCGCTTGAAAGATCCCAAGGCCTCGTAGTTCTTGCGCAGCAGGATATTTTCGTCTGCGCCTTTGCGAAACACCGGGTCATTCTGCTGCGCCCGCGCCTTGCCAACATAGTCGGCATCCCGCGGATGCTTTTTCAGCTTCGGCAGCGCATCGTAGCGGGCGCGAAACCTGGCCTCGAGAAACTCATCGAGGGCATCCGGCAATTCCATGAGATGCGAATCGGCATCGTGCACGACCCGATTTTCTACGTAGGGCATAGGGTGCTCCTGAAAGTGTCGGCAAGCGCTACCAAGCATCAATCCAGCGGAGCTTTTTATCAACCCGCTTTGGCGGGCTTGGCACGGTGCGCAGACCCGCCACGATCCAGCGGCGCGTATCGGCTGGATCGATCACCTCGTCGATGTGATAAGTCGACGCTTGGTTCAATGCCTTGCCGTGCTCATAGGCCGCGGCCACCATCTCGTCGAACTTGGCTCTGCGCGCCGCCGGGTCCGTGATCGCAGCCAATTCGTTGCGATAGCCGAGCTTGACCGAGCCTTCGAGGCCCATTCCGCCAAATTCGCCGGTGGGCCACGCGACGGCAAACAGCGACGCCGGATAGCTGCCGCCGGTCATCGCGAGTGCCCCCAATCCATAGCTCTTGCGCAGCACCACGCTGAACATGGGCACGGTGAGATTTGCGCCGATGATGAACAGGCGCGAACAATGCCTCACGAGTGCGGTTTTCTCGATCTCCGGACCAACCATCATCCCCGGCGTATCCGACAGCGACAGAACCGGAATGTCGAACGCCTCGCAGATCTGCAGGAATCGGGCGGCTTTGTCGGATCCGTCCGAATCGATGGCGCCGCCCAGGACTTTAGGGTTGTTGGCGATGAGTCCCATGGGCCGGCCTTCGATGCGAATTAGCGCGGCGATCATGGTCGTGCCGAATTTTGGCCGCATCTCAAGCACCGAACCGGTATCCGCGAGAGTCTCGATGAGTTGCCGAATGTCGTACACGCGCACCCGGTTTTCGGGAATCACTTGCCGCAGCAGCCGTTGATCGGCGCAGGCCCACTCGGTCACCGTCCCCTGGAAATAGCTCAGATACTGCTTCGCGATCCGAACCGCATGGGCTTCATCCAGGGCGAGAATATCGATGACGCCGTTGGGTTCCTGCACCTCGACCGGACCGATTTCTTCGGGTTTGAATATTCCCAAACCGCCGCCTTCGATCATCGCCGGACCACCCATGCCAATGTTCGATCCCCGAGTTGCAATGATCACATCGCAGCAGCCGAGCACAGACGCGTTGCCGGCGAAACAGCGCCCGGAGGTAATGCCAATCAAGGGGGCCGCCGCCGACATGCGCGCCCAAAGCTCGAAGCCGCGCACGTACCCGCCGCCTTCCGTGTCTCCCGGGCGTCCGCCGCCGCCCTCGCAGAAGAAGACTGTCGGCAATCGCCAGCGCTCCGCGGTTTCGATCAGCCGATCCATTTTCCGGTGGTTGTGCGTGCCTTGGGTGCCGGCGAGCACCGTATAGTCATACGCCATGACCGCGCATCGGGCGGCTTCGTCGCCAAAGCGCGCGCCATTGACCCTTCCCAACCCCATGACCATGCCGTCACCCGGAGTTTGCTCGATCAGTTGCTCCAGCGAATGGCGCTTACGGCGCGCAGCCACGACCAGGCTGCCGTACTCGATGAAGGATCCTGCATCGAGCAGATCGTCGACATTCTCGCGTGCCGTGCGCTGCCCGGTCTTTCGGCGCCGCTCCACCGAGGCGGGACGGCCTTCGTCCAAAGTATCGCGATGCCGCTCGATCACGGCGGCGAGATCCGGGCGGATGAAGTCGATATCGACCTCTTCCAGGGCCTCGTGCTTCTCCATGGTGCTATCGGACGGCTCGATGAGCGCCAGGGCGTGATTCTCAAACACGGTGTCGCCCTGTGCGACGTTCAGCGCCCGCACCACGCCGCTGATGGGCGAAGTGATCACATGTTCCATTTTCATGGACTCCATGATCAGGACCAGGTCGCCGGCACGCACGGCCGTGCCAACCGCGACGGCGATACTGATGACGGTTCCCTGCAAGGGTGCGGGCAGGGCGGTGGTGCCCGCTGGGTCAGCGGCAGTGCCTGCTGCGTCTGTTGCTTGAGATTCCGGCGCAGCCGCTTCGCCGCCGCTCTTGCCGTGGTTGAGCACGGCCAGTGGGTCCGACGTCTCCAGCTTGGCGCCGGCATGGCGCGGCGGTGCGGCTGGCGCCAATGCCGCCGCCTCGGCGCAAAGCGCTTCGGCATGCTCCTCGATAAATCGGGTGTGAACCTCCGCGGCGGTGAAGGCGCGAGATTGGAGCAGCGCACGCAGGAAGGGCAGGTTGGTGGCCACACCGGCAATGCGAAATTCAGACAAGGCTCGATCGGCCTTGCGAGCCGCCGCCACCAAATCGCCGTCCGCCGCGTGCACGATGACCTTGGCGAGCAGCGAGTCGAACTTGCTGCTGGTGCGGTAGCCGGCATAACCAAAACCATCCACGCGGACACCCGGTCCCGATGGCGGTTCGTACAGTGACAGTGTTCCGCCCGTCGGCCGCGCGGTGCCGTCGGCCTGCATGGTTTCGAGATTCACGCGAGCCTCGATGGCCGTGCCTCGCGGCGTCGGAATCGCGAATTGGCGCAGCCCCAGCTTCGCGAGCGAGCCGCCCGCCGCAAGCTGCAGTTGGATGCGCACCAGATCAAGACCGGTGATGGCTTCGGTCACCGTGTGCTCGACCTGCAGACGGGGATTCGCTTCTATGAAGGCGAACGGCGTCGGGCCACCCTCGTCTCGATCAATGAGGTATTCGACGGTGCCCAGACCGCGGTAGTTCACGCCCTTCCCGAGCGCCACGGATAATTCCAAGAGTTTCGCGCGTAAATCGGCCGACACGCCAAAGGCGGGCGCGCTCTCGATGAGCTTCTGCCTCTGGCGCTGCGCGCTGCATTCCCGATCCCACAAGTGCGAGACTTCCTGGCCGTCGCCGATGAGCTGCACCTCGACGTGGCGCGCACGCGGAAAAAACTGCTCGACATAGAGTTCGCCGCTGCCAAATGCCTGCAGAGCCTCCGAGCGGCAGCGCTCGTACGCCGCAGCCATGTCCGCCAGTGCATGCACTTCCCGCATGCCGCGTCCGCCGCCGCCGGCCACGGCCTTGAGCATCACCGCGCCGCCGGCACCCAGGGCCTCTAGAAAGCGCTCCGCCTCTTCGAGAGTCGCTGCACCGACGGACCCCGGCAACACGGGGGCGCCGGCGCGCATCGCCAAGGCGCGCGCTTGCACCTTGTCGCCGAATAAGGTGAGCGCTTCGGGGGAGGGACCCACAAAAACCACCCCGGCATTGTTGCAAAGCCTGGCAAAGGCGGAATTCTCGCTTAAGAAACCGTAGCCGGGATGTATCGCCTCGCAACCGGTCTCGAGGGCCAGCCGCAAAATCTGCGGTCCGTCCAAATAGGCAGACGGGCCGGCACCCGCCAGCGGCACCGCCCCGTCGGCCGCCCGCACATGCAGCGAGTGCACGTCATCCGACGAGTAGACCGCGACGGTCGCGATATCCAAGTCCGCCGCCGTCCGCGCGATGCGGATCGCGATCTCGCCTCGATTGGCGATCAGCAGCCGTTTGAACATGGCTCAGCCTTGCTAGGGTTTCGTGTCCGGTGGGGGACGCTCATGGAATTGGGCGATCCGGCCGCCATCGACGACCAAGTCATGCGCGTTGACGAAGCTGCCCTCATCGCTCGCCAGAAACACGGCTGCATAGGCAATGTCGTCCGCAATGCCGGAACGGGGAAGAGGCGTGGCTCTTGCGAGGTTTCCTTGAAGCTTCGCGAACTTTCGTTCGTTGTCCTCCGCACTCAAGGTCTGCGCCTTCGCGGAGCCGCCCCAGAAAATCGGCGTCGCTATGGCGCCGGGCGAAATCGAATTGACGCGAATGCCGCTGGATCCGAGCTGTGCCGCCGCGATGCGCGTGACATGGCTCACGGCAGCTTTTGCGGCGGAATAAAGCATCCCGCCCTGGCCGAGGCGGTGCGCGGCGATGCTCGAGTTGTTGATGATGGAGCCGCTGCCGGCGTTCATCACGCGCGCCGCATGCTTGATGCCGAACATGACGCTGCCGACGAGCAGCTTCATGCCGTAATCAAATTGCTCCTCGGTGATGGTCGTGATCTCACCGGGCGTGGAGGCGCCGGCATTGTTGAACAAACAATCGAGTTTTCCGAAGCGGCCGACCGCGGCATCGATGACGGCGGCAATCTCCGCCTCGTGCATCACGTCGGCGCGGTGGAAAGCCGCTTGCGGGCCAAGCTCTTCCGCCAGGGCGTTGCCGCGTTCCGCGGAACGTCCGGCGATGACCACGCGGGCGCCTTCGGCAACGAAATGGCGGGCGGTGGCCGCTCCGATGCCGCTGGTCGCTCCCGTGATGACAGCCACCTTTCCCACCAGTCTGCCCGGCATTTGCGCTCCCCG
>DASYIN010000043.1:0-7773 GCA_035997505.1 Steroidobacteraceae bacterium
AAATCCTTGATGATAAACGCGGGGATCGATCGGGTAGCGCGGCGCCGACGCGGCCAACACGTAGGTGATCAGACATTCATTCCAACCACGGATCTCCAGATCCTGCGCCCAGCCGTTGTTCGGGCTCCAGTGCCATTGCAGAGCCGTGCCGTCGCGCGTGTACCAGTTCCATTCGACCTCGTTCCACAGGTAATTGACGAGGCCTCTGATCTTCGATTCCTGTGGGTTTTTGCGCTTGAAATATTCCCGCGCGCACAAAAGACCCATGACCAGGAAAGACGTCTCGACCAAATCGCCGCCATCATCCTTGCGGGTAAAAGGAACCGTGGCGCCGGTGCCTCCATTCATGAAGTGCGGAAACACGCCGTGATAGCAGGTCGCGCGAGTCAACAACTCCAGCATCTGCACGATACGCTCAGCGGCCGCTGCGCGGGTTATCCATTCGCGTTCGGCCGCGACGATGTGCGCCATGACGCCGAAACCGGAACCGCCGGTGGCCACCAGATCATCCTTTGGCCCGGCGGTGGTGGTGCAGCGATCCGGTGCAAGGCCGCTCACCGGGTGGGCTGTCTCCCAGAAAAAGCCAAAGGTCTGCCGCTGCACGGTTTCCAGCAGTTCCTTCTCGGGCAACGCAGCCAGATCCGCGGGCTTCGAACTCTTAGGTTTGCGCATGCTAATGCTCCGTTGCCAACTTCCGCGCTCCGGACGTCGACCCCAGGTTTTTCAGCTTCTTGGCGGTGGGATCCATGATCAGGTGCAAAACCCTCGAAAACATGTGGTGGGCGTCCGTGCGGCCGATGTGGATGATTCCGGATTGTGCAAGATCCTTGGTGAAAATGTCGACGGTGAGGTCGATCTGCCTGTCGTCGAGCGAGTCGAGCACCTCATCGATCAGCAGCCAGGCCGGCTTGTGAGTGATGACGCGCGCCAAGGCCAGCGCCTGCAGCTCATCCTCGTTCAATTCGCGATCCCAGCGCTTGGTCGAATCGAGCAATGGAGTCAAGCGTTCCAAGCCCACGCGCGCCAGCGCCGCGGTACACGCGGGTGTCTCAAATGCGCTGGTGGGTTTGGGGTATGCCAACACCTCTCGCAGGGTGCCGGGAGGAAAATAGGGCGTGCGTGGCGCATAGAGTATTTCCTCGTCGGAGGGGCGAACGACGGTGCCCGAGCCCCAGGGCCAGAGACCCGCGAGGGCGCGAAATAGCAGGGTTTTCCCCGTTCCCGAATCGCCGACGATCAGCACGCGCTCGCCGCGCTTGATTTGCACTTTTTTCTCCTGGAGCAACGTGCAGCCGCTCGACGAGGAAATCTGAAGATCGTTCATATCGAACTCTCCGCTCTTACCAGTCGTGTAGGAGATTTGTTTTTCCACATCGTGCATGATGTCGGTGTCGATCACTGCCCGCCGGAAACCGGCCACGCGCAGCAGTGTCGCGCGCCAATCGGCGATGGTGCTGAAGTTATCCACGAACCAGCGCAATGAGGATTGGACCTGCAGAAAGGCGCCGGAGGCCAGCATGAGGCCGCCGAAGGTGAGGTTGCCGGCGAAATAGAGCGGAGCCGCAACGAGAATCGGGGCGACCAGTGTGAACCATCCGTAGCCCGCCGTGATCCAGGTGAGATTGGTCAGTCCGGTGACGAGTCGCGCCGTGGCTTTCAGCACTGCCATAAGATCCAGGTCGATGCGGCGCGCTTCATCCTGCTCACCGCTGCTCAAGGCAATGGCATCGATATGCTCATTGACCCGTACCAGCGAAAAGCGCAGGTCCGCCTCGCGTGCGTAGCGCTCCGCGTTGCGATCGACGAGACTGCGGCCGACCCAGTAGCTGAGCAGCGACGCCACACCCGAATACACGACCGCCGCCCACACCATGTATCCCGGTATCACAATTTGCCGGCCGTCGAAGTGGAAGGCAAAATTATTGGACAGACTCCAAAGTACTTTCACGAAGCTCGCGAGCAAAATCGATGATTGCAGCAATCCGATGCCGAGATCGGCGGACAGTTCTGTAAGGTGGCGCCCATCCTCGTGCATGCGCTGGTCCGGATTCACGCCCATGGGTCCCGCATTCGTAAGCCGAAAGGCGCGGCCGGGTACCAGCCAGTTCTGAATCAAGTCATGGGCCAGACCTTGACGCAGCTTGAGCTTCAGAGTCTCACCGAGCCAGCGCTGGCCCACGTTAAGGAACAGCAGCGTTGCGGCAATCAATCCAAAGACACCCAGTTGCTGGAGGAATTCCGCAAAATCCCGGCGCGACAGCGCATCATAGAAGGGCTGATTCCAGGTATTGAGTCGAATTTGGCCGTAGGCGGTCGCCGCTACGACGAAGAATAGGGAACCCGACAATAGAAACAGTGAATTACGCACCGGCGCGGCCCAAAGGGCCCGCGCCATCATTTCTAGCTGCGGCAGCAGGCGAGAATTCTCTCGCTCCTCTGCTTCTGCGGAATTCGCCGGCGTTTGCGGCCTATCTTTGTTCATGCGCTACTCTTTAGGCAGGGTGGTTCCTCCATTATCATTCACGTCCCCAGCCTAAGTGGAGCTAAAGTTCAGTGAGCCGTGTCGAAAGTTTGATCAGCCGTATGACGTTGACCGAAAAACTGGGGCAACTCACCATGACGGCCTGCGGATCCGCGGTGACCGGCCCCACCATCGCCGGCGATTCCACCGAGGCGATCAAAAGCGGTGCCATCGGCAATTTGCTCAATCTCGTCGGCACGGAAAACGTGAACGCGATGCAGCGGCTGGCGGTGAAGGAATCGCGGCTGGGGATTCCGCTGTTAATCGGCTACGACGTTATTCATGGGCAGCGGATACTGTTTCCGATCCCCTTGGGCGAAGCGGCGACTTTCGATCCCCAGTACTGGACCTTAAGCGCGCGCGAATCGGCCAAGGAAGCCGCTGCCGACGGCGTGGCCATGACCTTCGCTCCGATGCTTGATGTTTCGCGTGATCCGCGTTGGGGACGTATTGCCGAAAGCCCGGGCGAGGATCCCCTGGTGGGCGCGCGCATGGCAGAGGCCAAAGTGCGCGGCTTCCAGGGCACGGATCTTTTGCATGCGGACGCACTCGCGGCCTGTGCCAAACACTACTGTGCATATGGATGCGTGACGGCGGGGCGGGACTACGCTCCGGTCGACATTTCAGAGCGAACGCTGCACGAAGTTCACATGGTGCCCTTTGAGGCGGCGGTTGCAGCGGGCGTCGCGGCCATCATGCCCGCGTTTACCGACCTCAATGGCATACCCATGACGGCGCACGTGGGGCTGCTTCAAGATTGGTTGCGCGGACGTTTGGGCTTCGACGGCGTCGTCATCAGTGACTACAATGCCATCGCCGAACTGATCCGGCACGGCATCGCCGCGGACCTGCCCGAGGCCGCTGCGCTGGCGCTGAAAGCCGGCGTGGATATCGACATGATGTCCGACGCCTATCGTCGCGGCCTGCCCATTGCGCTGGAAAGAGGCGCGATCAGCGTCGCGGAGGTCGACCAGTCAGTGCGGCGTGTTTTGATTCTGAAGGAGCAGCTCGGATTGTTCGAGGATCCGTACCGTCGGGGCAAGAATCGCGAATCGACCACGGCCCTCGCAAGCCGACGGCAGCTGTCGCGCGAAATCGCCGCGCACTCGATCGTCATGCTGAAAAACGACCAGGATACCTTGCCGATTTCCAATGCAGCGCGACGGGTTGCCGTGATTGGACCTCTGGCAGATGCCTCCGCCGAAATGCGCGGTGTGTGGTGGGGTGCGGCTCCTCCGGAGGGCCACGCGACCGTTCTCGAGGGCTTGCGCGCGGCGCTGCCGCAGGCGGAAATTCTGCATGCCGCGGGCGTCGAGATCGAGGGCACGGATTTTAGTGGCATCGCCGGCGGCGTAAACCATTGCGCGGCTGCAGATGCCGTCATTCTGTGCTTGGGTGAGGCTGCGGTGATGAGCGGCGAAGCATCGAGCCGGGCACATTTGGGGCTTCCCGGCATTCAACGGCGCCTCGCCGAAGCCGTCCTCGACGCTGCGCAGAGCGCCGGGGTCCCTGTGATCGTCGTTCTATTCTCGGGAAGGCCGCTGGTCGTCCCCTGGCTGGTCGAGCGCGCCAGTGCCGTATTGGCGGCGTGGTTTCTGGGCAGCGAGGCGGGCAACGCGATCGCCGATGTGCTGACGGGGCGTGTGAGCCCCAGCGGCCGTACACCGGTGACCTGGCCGCGTGCGGCCGGTCAGGTGCCGATTTTTTTCAGTGAACGCCCGAGCGGAAGGCCCTTCAATCACAGCGATAGATTCACGAGCAAATATCTCGACGTTGCAAACGATCCCTTGTTTCCTTTTGGGTTTGGGCTTACCTACGGCCGCTTCGAGCTTTCGAATCTGCGGCTTTCGACCGCGACGATCGGCATCGCGGATACGCTCGTCGTCGAAGTGGACGTCCTCAATCGCGGCTCGAGGGAGGCGCAGGAAACCGTCTTCTTGTTTGCGCACGACAGGATCGCCAGCATCTCGCGGCCAAAGCTCGAACTCAAAGGCTTCGGCAAAATCACTCTGGCTCCCGGCAAGATAGGCACGGTGAGCTTGTCATTGCGGGGCTCGGAGCTGCGTTTTCTCGGCCTCGACCTGAAGCCCGTATTCGAAGCCGGCGAGGTGGAGATTATGGTCGGTCCTTGCGCCGATCGATCGCAGCTGCTGGCGGCGAGCATTCAGCTAAGGTGAAAACCCGCATCCGCCGATCGACGCTGGCCTCGCTGGTTGCCGCGACCATGGGGGCGCTGCTCGGCGCCGCCATCCAGGCGCAGACGGTATCCGCACCGGGACCCGGACCCGCACCCGTCTATCAAACGGGGGCGGCGAGCCGCGACGGCATCGGCAAATTCTATTATCACCGCGAAATCGCGCACATCATGGGATTTGAGGGCGCGGCCTGGCTCGAGAGGCCGGACCGGCAATCGGAGGAGCGCACGGATTTGCTGGTGAACGCCCTGCATCTCGCGCCGGGAATGAACGTCGCCGATGTGGGTGCGGGCTCCGGATATCTCTCCAAGCTGATTGCGCCGTTGATAGCACCCGGCCAATTGTTCGCCGTGGATGTACAGCCGCAAATGGTGGAGTTGCTAAGAGGTCTCGCGTCGCAGCCGGGGACGCGAAACATCGTGCCCACCTTAGGCTCGGTCGACAGCGTGAATGTGCGCAAGAACTCGATCGACCTGGCGGTGATGGTGGACACCTACCACGAACTCAGCCAACCCCACGAAATGGTCCAAAGCATTGTGTCGGCATTGAAATCGGGTGGCCGTCTGGTCCTTGTGGAGTACCGCGGCGAGGACCCCAACGTGCCAATAAAGCCCTTGCACAAGATGACCGTGGCGCAAGTTCGGCTAGAGATGAAAACATTTCCGCTCGTGCTGGAGCGCACCGACGAGCAGCTGCCCATTCAGCATATCCTCGTGTTTCGTAAGCTGTAAATATTTATATATATTAAATAGTTACACAATAATATGAATTCTACTTGGAGGGCTTTTGGCATGCCCATTGGTAGATGTTTTCGCTCGGGGTGCCCGGCACGATGGGAACCCACACCGCCTGTTTAATATCGGTGGCGTCGCTTTCCTCGCTGCCTGTGATGTTGTTCTCGGAGTAGTAGATGATCAGCAGCGCCCGCGCGCGCTCATTGGCGCAGTCGTATTGGATTTTTTCCACGTAGCTCAAATAAGTTCCGCCGCTGTTGCTTCGCTGCGCCTCGGGATATTCCTGCCTCAGCCAGGCAGTCACGAGATGACCGGAGCGTTTCAATTGATGCTCGGTGCTGAAGGATGCCCATGATCCATCCGGCGCCACCGATCGGAATTGCCATCCGCCGGCGCTCAAGGGATTCAAGGTATTGACCCAGGCCATGGGGTCGGCTTTGCGTGCGGCGCGCTGCGCTCCCAAGCGCTCCGCCTTGATTTTCTCCTCTGCCTGAACCTGTGCCCGCTGCGCGTCCCACATCTTCTGTTGCTCGGGCGTCTGCGCGGCGCAAATTCCGCCGTGCAAGAGACAAGCACCGATCACGCCGGCCAACGAACAAAAATAGCGGTGCGTCATGGCTTTCATCTTAAGTGATTTTATTCCTCGCCGCGAAAACGATAGTTGAACGCCAGGCGATGGTAGTAGTGCCGGATTACGATGCCGTCCCGCATCAGCACGTCATCTTCAATAGGTCCCAATCGCTGCACTCGCGCGCCGATGAACGGATCCTCGAGCTCGCCCGGAGTCCAGGCGACGAGCAGCAGGTTCCTGCCGTTTTGCGCCTGCGGCGGCATCCAGCGCTCATACATCAGGCCCATGCCCCCGAACAGATTGCTGGCGGCGGTTGCCAGTCCCGAGGGCTGGTGCGCGCCGCCGTAGAAGGCCAGTTCGCTGGCAATGGCGTATCGATCCATGCCCACAATCAGCAGATCGCTGCCCGTCTCTCGTGCGTTGGTGTTGGCGACGGACATGATGTGCGCGCTCAAATCACGCCAGCCGACGGGAACCGCTTCGATATGCTTGTCGTAACCCACCCGCGGCAGCCCAAGAACCAGGTACTGCAGACCGGCGCCGTAAATGAGCAGCATGACCAGAATCGTCGGCATCCACGCAGCGCGAATCGCATTGCCGAAACGATCCATGCCGGCGTGCTTGGTCATGGCGAACCCCATCGCCGGCAGCGCCGCTGTCCACAGCGCGCCGGTCCAATCCAGTTTGACCTCATGGCGCAGGCTGAACACCGCGAACACCGATAAGGGAACGAGAATCGCAAGGCCCGTAAGCCGCCGGCGCCGAATAGCGCCGGGCGCAAAGGGCCTTGCCGCCGGCCGACGCAGCAGTGCGGCTGCGGCCAGCGCTCCCATCGGGGTGATTAAAACCAGTATGGAGCCGATCAGCTTGTGCAGGGCGAACTGCGGCTTCTCCGCCAATCGGCGTGAGGTTTGAAATGCGAACGACGCCCAGTCGTGCTGTGCATTCCAAATGATGACGGGAGAGAAAATTGCCAAGGCGAGCAGGGCGGCGAGGTAGGGCTCCGGTCTGCGCCACCAGCGGCGGGACTCGCGATCCCACAGCATGAACGCCACCGCCGCCGCGCCGAGCAAGGCGATGGAATATTTTGAGATCATTCCGATGCCGAGGCACACTCCGGCAAACAGCCACGCACGGGATTGACCGGCCAGCAATGCGCGCTCGAGAAAGTACAAAGCTCCCGCCCACGCCGCGACCATGACGGCATCCGGCGTCATCAACAGGCCCGACAGGAAAAAATAAGGCAGCGCCTGGGTCAGCAGCAATGCCGCCAACGCCGCTGCCTCGCCGAACAGATTTCGCGCCAGCTTGTAAACGAAGATCGACGTGACGACCCCGCAGCACAGGGCGCCGGCCCGCACGCCGAATTCCGTTTGGCCAAAAATGGCCGTTGCGGCCCGAATGAGCCACGCCACCATCGGGGGATGATCCAAGTATCCAAAGTCCAGGTGCTGCGCGTAACTCCAGTAGTAAGTCTCCTCGGGCATCATTTCGATGGATCCCGCATACACCAGGCGCAACACGAAGCCATAGAGGATCAGCCCAGCTGCGAGATTGCGCCAACGCGGCGCTGTAACCGCGAGGCCAAGCGCGACCGTGAACAGGATGGCGAATTGCGGCGCCCAACCGCAGCGCTGCACCAGCAGCGCCAGGACGCCCGCGCGCAGGAACACGGCCATGAATCCCACCACGGCGCTGCGCCAGAAAACCGCCGGACCGGTCGCGGAGCGCTCCGCCCGCAGTGCTCCCCAG
>DASYIN010000044.1:0-17687 GCA_035997505.1 Steroidobacteraceae bacterium
GGCGCATTTCGAAATGCGCCCGTTGGCGGGCCTCGGCAGACTTCAGGTCAATGGAATGGAGGTCGAGGCCGCTGCAAAACACATCGTTGCTGCCGGTGATGACCACCGCCTTCGCACCGCCTTCGCCCTTTTGGATTTGATCAAGCGCCAGATGGATTGCGCGAATAACGGTGATGTCGATCGCGTTGCTGCACGCGGAACGCTGGAGCGCCAAGGTCGCGACTCCGTCGGATACCGTGAACGACAAAGAATTCATTCGTCTGTCCTCCTGTCCTTAGGCGTCAGCCAGGCGCCCGTTTCCATGATCATGCCCCCTACCCATCGCCACCGCAAGGATACTCAAGTCGACCGTGGTACGCGGATGCCGGCCCCTTGGCGCGCCGCGGCAATTGACCGGTTCAGACGCCCTGTTGAACCATTGCGCCCCGCCTTCTGATACCCCAAGATTCGCCTTCCAAAAAAGCCAGTCCCTTCGCTCCCGGAGCCCAAATATGTCTAAACCTAGCCCGCGCAAGGGCGCGCTGTTCATGTGGCCGAGCGCACTGCTGTTGTTGGCCGCAACCGCCCTCCCAGCCCTGCCGGACCCGACGCTGCCAAATGAGACACCGGCCGTTTTTGAACCACGCGTCGGTGGCTTCGACTACACCAAACGCGAAGTGATGATTCCGATGCGTGACGGCGTCAAGCTTCAGACCGTCATTCTGATTCCGCGCGGCGCACATCGCGCGCCCATCTTGTTGAGCCGCACCCCGTACGGGGCAACCGCCCGTATCGCCAAGAATGCGAGCGCGCACCTGGATGCGCTGCTCGACAGCAATGACGTCGCGGATGACGCCGTCCTCCACAACGGCTACATCCGTGCGGTGCAGGATGTGCGGGGCAAGCACGGCTCGGAAGGCGACTACGTCATGACCCGCCCCTTGAATGGCCCCTTGAATCCCACACCGGTCGATCATTCCACCGATACCTACGACACCATCGACTGGCTGATCAAGAACATTCCCGAGACCAACCGCAAAGTTGGCATTCTCGGCATCTCGTACGACGGATTTACCTCGCTCATGGCGCTGGTGAATCCGCATCCGGCATTGCGCGCAGCAGTGCCGATCAACGCCATGGTCGACGGCTGGATGGGCGATGATTGGTTTCACAAAGGCGCGTTTCGGCAGGGCAGTTTGACCTACGCTCACGATCAGGAAGCCACTCGCGGCAGCGACATTTCCTGGTGGACGGATCACTACGACGACTACGACACGTGGCTCACGGCCGGTTCAGCCGGCGAGATGGCGCGGCGCCACGGCCTCGAGCAAGTCGGCTTCGCGTCGAAGCTCATGAGCCATCCGGCTTATGATCAATTCTGGCAGGACCAGGCGCTGGACAAGATCCTGCCCGCGCGAGGCGTCACCGTACCAACCATGCTGGTGCACAGCCTGTGGGACCAAGAGGATATTTACGGCAACATCGCGCTTTTCAAAGCGCTCAAGGCACATCAGGCCGATACCTCGAACATTTATCTGGTCATCGGTCCGTGGTTTCATCACCAGCAACGGCTCGACGGCAGCGCCATCGGCGAGATCCGATTTGGCAGCGACACCGCGGAATACTTCCGCAAGCACCTGTTGCGGCCATTCTTCGATCATTTTCTGAAGGACGACGCGCCGCCGCTTGGGCTGACGCAGGTAACGGCATTCGAGACCGGCACGAATCGCTGGGAGCAACTGTCGACCTGGCCAAGCGGCTGCAGTTCCGGATGCAGCATCCAGACTCAAAAGCTGTACTTGCAGAACGGCGGTACACTGCGCTTGGGCGGCGTGCTCGATGCAATTTCGCGCGGCGGCGCGGCTGCGGATTTCGATTCCTACGTCTCGGATCCCGCGAAGCCGGTGCCGTTCATTCCACGGCCCATTCATATCGGTGGAGAAGAAGGCGCGAAGAGCTGGCAAACGTGGCTGGTGAGCGATCAGCGCGATGTGGCCTCGCGCACCGATGTTCTAAGCTTCTCCACTCCGGTACTGACCGAAGCACTCAAAATCAGCGGTGAGCCCATCGCCAACCTCATCGCCTCGAGCACGGGAAGCGACGGCGACTTTGTGGTGAAACTGATCGACGTCTATCCGGATGAAAACGGGCGCGAGCCCAGGATGGGTGGCTATCAGCTCATGGTGTCGGCGGATATCTTGCGGGGCCGCTACCGTGATTCCTTCAGCAATCCGAAGCCCATCCCCAAGGATCAAAAACAGACATTTCGATTCGCCCTGCCGACCACGAACCATGTGTTCCTTGCAGGACACCGCATCATGGTGCAGGTGCAATCGAGCTGGTTTCCGCTATACGACAGAAACCCACAGAGTTACGTCGACAATATTTTCTTCGCGAAGCCCGGCGATTACCAAAAAGCGACGATCAAGATCTTTGACGGCGAATCATCTGCAAGCTCCGTCGAATTGCCGGTGGTGTCGCCCGCCAAATAGTCGCCGCGCTGATAGTCTCCTGATAAAAAAAAGCGGCCGAGTAATTCTCGGCCGCTTCGTTCTGTCTGGGACAGTTGAACGCGACTATTTGTCGCGCTCGCCCTTCTTCTTTTCTTCAGGCCTTGCGCGCTCGGCTTTGGGTGCCCCGGGCTGGTTCGCGCCGTGCGATTGAGGCTGACCCTGCGCAGGTTGTCCCTGCGTGCGAGCCATGCCACTCGGTTGACCGGGCGTGCGCACAAAGTTGCGCGGTTGACCCGCTTGACCCGGTTGCCCCGGTTGCCCGGACGCACCTGGCGCACGCACCGCGCCGTTCTGCTGGCCTACCTGCCGTTGCGGACCGCCCGGCATACGCGCCCCGCCGTTCTGCTGGCCTACCTGCCCTTGCGGACCACCCGGCCCACGCGTCCCGCCGTTCTGCTGCCCCTGCTGACCGGGCGAGCGGAATCCCGTGCCAGCCGGCGTCGTCGCGCCTCGGGCACCAACCACACCGGCTCCATTGAACGCGGCCGGCCGCGGCGTCGCCGCAATCGCGGGATGGCCGCCGTTGGTACGCGCATTGAGCGCGGGGTTTCGCGCGGATTCTTGAAAGTGCTGCCGCTGCATGGGAGTCGCCCCCGCATGCCGTTCCGCGGCCCAGGCTCGTTCCTGAGCCGAGGGGTGCGCAGCCGTGCCGCCGGGACCGCCGTTGAAGCTCACCTTGGTCCGCACATTGTTGACGACAGTTTCGTTGTATGTGTTGTGAATGACGGTCACGTTCACATTGTTGACGGATCGATTGTAGGCAAATGAATTGCCGACCCACCGACCGCCCGCGAAACCAACGCCCACATAGCCATAGCCGTAGTTGATGCCGCCGTAGTAGCCGACGTGCGGGCCCCAGTAGCCCGCATGAAACCGGTAAACCCCGCCCACGAAGCCCCAGTAGGCCGGCGTCCAGAGCACGCCGACGCTCGGCGGCTGCACCCAGGTCCCCGGCACCCAGTAGTACCCGCCCCCACCCCAGGCCCAGTACCCCGGTGTCCACATGTAGCCCTCTTCGGGACAGGGCGGCTGGTCATAATCGGGCAATGGAGGCGGCGCATCGTTGGCTTGGACCTCACCATCACCAACATCGGCCGGGGCCGCGTCATAAGACGAAGCTGGGGCTTGTTGCTCATAGGCCGGCGGGGGCGGCGGAGGCGGCGGCCGCACGTAGCGCGGCGGGGGCGGCGGCGGAGGCGCAACCTCGCGCACCACGCAACCGCCCAGCAGCGTCGCAGCGGACAAGAGCAGCGCGGCGCCCACTAGAGGGAGCTTTGAATCGAAAGAGTATTTAGCAGAGTTAGGCATAATTTCCCGCCATGTGATGGTTATGCTGAGCGTACGCAAAAGCGCACGGTTTCCAGAACACTAACGTCACAGATCACCGATCGGCTATCACTGTTAAGTGTTTGTAACGCAAAGCAAAACGCCGTCGCAGAACTGCGACGGCGTCTCTTTTCCAACCGACAACGCGCTGGCCTAAGCGTCGATAGGCCGTTTGAATGTCTCGGGCAAGAACAGCAGCCCGAGCACCAGCGTGATGCCTGCAACCACGATGGGGTACCAAAGCCCGTAATAAACATCGCCCCTCGCCGCCACCATGGCGAATGCGATAGTGGGCAGGAACCCTCCAAACCAGCCATTGCCGATGTGATAGGGCAGCGACATGGCGCTGTAGCGAATGCGCGCGGGAAACAATTCCACCAGCAGTGCGGCGATGGGCCCATACACCATGGTGACGTACAGCACCAAGGTGAACAGGATGAGCACCACCATCGGTTTATTGATGGCGGCCGGATCCGCCTTGTCCGGATAACCCGCGGCCGACAGCGCTCCCTTTACCTGTTTTTGGAAAGCGGCGATCGCGGCCTTGCGATCTGCTCCCTTGACCACTTTGGGATCGGGTGCTTCAAAAGTAGCGCTGCCGCTGCGAATCTTCGTCAGCGTGCCTGCCGGGGCGTCTTCGCTCTTATAACTCACGCTGGCCTTGGCGAGAAAGTTCTTCGCGATATCACAGGAAGTTGAATCGAAGGCATTCTTGCCGATCGGATCGAACTGAACCGAACATTCCTTCGGATCCGCAATCACCGTGACCGGCGTGGTGGATTGCGCCGCGTACAGCGCCGGATTGGCATAGTGGGTGAGCGCGTGGAACAACGGCATGTAGGTCAGCATCGCGAGCAGGCAGCCGGTCATGATGATGGGCTTTCTGCCGATCTTGTCCGACAGCCAGCCAAATAGGACGAAACACGGCGTGGCCAGCACCAGCGCGATCGCCACCAGAATATTCGTGGTGGCGCCATCGACTTTCAGCGTGCGCTCCAGAAAGAACAGCGCGTAGAACTGTCCGGCGTACCACACCACCGCTTGTCCCATGACCGCGCCCAACAAACTGATGATCACGATTTTCAAATTGGGCCAGCGGCCAAAGGCCTCCGACAGCGGCGCCTTCGAGGTCGTGCCCTGGTTCTTCATTTTGACGAACACCGGGCTCTCGGCCAGCTGCATGCGTATCCACAGCGAAACGCCGAGCAGAATGACCGAAATCAAGAACGGTATGCGCCAGCCCCACGCCTTGAAGGCATCCTCACCAAGGCTGGTTCGGGTCGCGATAACCACGATCAATGCGCCGAACAGTCCCAAGGTCGCGGTTGTCTGGATGAAGCTGGTGAACAGGCCGCGTTTTCCCTGCGGCGAATTCTCGGCGACATAGGTCGCGGCGCCGCCGTATTCCCCGCCGAGAGCCAGGCCCTGTAAAAGACGCAATGTCAGCAGCAGAACCGGCGCGATCATGCCGGCCGTCGCATAACTCGGCAGCAATCCGACTGCGAACGTCGATCCGCCCATAATCCCCATGGTGATGAGGAAAGTGTGCTTGCGTCCGACCAGGTCGCCCAAGCGCCCGAACACCAACGCGCCGAACGGCCGCACGGCAAATCCCGCAGCAAAGGCAGCCAACGCGAATATGTATGCGGTGACTTCATTGACGCCCGAGAAAAATTGCGCGCTGATGACGCTGACGAGCAGGCCGTACAAATAGAAGTCGTACCACTCGAAGACGGTGCCTAACGATGAGGCCCCGATGACGAGCCATTTGCTTTGCGCTGCTGCCGTGCTCGGCAATCCTGCATCTGCGGACGTGGTAGCCATTCTATTCCCCTGCTTTTTTATGAGATTCGATCGCCGTAAACGTAATGTATCGCGAATCCACCTGCTAGTGCTTGAGCGGCCCCGTGGCGATCACCGCGCGAAGTTCAGTGAGCTTGGCCTTGATGGCTTTGGCGTTCTCAGGCCCCATTCGAATCAACAGTTTTTGGCCGGCGGGCCGTGCCTCGAGCGTCGCATCGGCATACGTGTACATGACATTGGGACGCACCAATTCTATCGGCGCCTTCGCCTCCGGCGCCGCAAGCAGGCTGTCGATGACTTCCACGAGGCGATCGTTGAAATAGCCGTTCGGGTATCCCAGATTCTGATACGACTCCTGGAACAGCGGATAGTAGTGAATATAAACCGCACCCAATTGTTTCATGTCCATATGACTGATCACCGCCACCATCGGCTTGTAGCGCTCGAAATTGCGCTGATCCAGCGTACCGTGGATTTCGTCGCCGGTGGCGACGAACGAGCCCGCAATAGGATTGGTGGGTCGTTTCTCGACGGCTACTTTTTGACGCGGCAGATTGTCGATGGTCACCACCATCTTACGGATGACATCCTGTGGCGCCAGAAACTGCTTCACCGCATCCGCGCTGCTCAACTGCGCAAGCGCATCGAGCAACGGCGGATCGCTGTCGGCGAGAGCCGGCACGGGCCCCGATGCGGCCGTATTGTCGCCGGCCTTGGGCAGTGGATGCGAGATTCCAGAATCGGCGGCCGGTGCGGGCGCGGTGTTGACTGCGGGGACCGGCGCGGGCGGCAGGGGCGCGTTGCGGCTTCGCAAGTAATACACGCCGCCGGCGGCGAGCACGAAGATCAACGCTGAGACACCGACAATGGGTTTATTGATCACCATGCGTGCCTCGGCGCCTAACTTGCGTTCAGCATTCGCAACTGCAGCTCATGCCGTCGATAGTCGATGATCAGCGTATCCAGCAGTCCCAGCGTGTCCATGCCGATCAGAATCGCCGGCTCGTTGGTCAAACGCCACTGCTTGAAAATATACAGGTCGCCAAACGTCACGCCTGGATCATGAATGGTGATGGCGCCCAGCCCGATCGCGGGCGTGTCCATCAATTCGCCCTTCTGAATATCCTTGGTGGCGCCGATGATGGTATCGATTCTCGATCTCGGCGCTCCGCCGACGCGCGACAGCGCTTCCTTCAACGCAAGATTCGCGATGGTGACCTGGCCGCCGGTGTCGATAATGGCCTTGCATCGCACCTGGCCCACGAATGCATCCACGACCACCAAGGTGCCGCGCAGTGAATGGAACGGCACGTTGATAAAGCCCGGGCCAGCTCGCTCATTCTTCGAATATGCAATGTTGATCTTGTCATGCCGAAAGTCGATGAAGATCCGTTTGCCCACCAATCCTTCAGAACCCAAGACCCCTTCCGCGCCACCCAGCGCGTCCGGCACGATCGGCAAGATCGCCTGATCAACGGCCACGTCGCCGACACTCAAAGTATCCACGCGAATGGTCGGTACGGTGGCAAATCCCGTGACGCCGCGCAGAATGACCGGCGGTGAACGATCCGTTGGAATTCCCAGCGCCAAGGCGACCAATGCCGTAATGGCACTGTGGCTTGCACCGGTATCGAGCACGAGTCGGAAAGGCCCATGTCCATTGATCATGACAGGCGCCCAAATGCGGCCGATTTGATCCCGACGCGTCGGTGATACATAGCGCGGCTCGCGCGCCTCGACCATGATTTCGGTCAGCTCATCGATCGGGTCGGCAACCGGCGTGGTGGGAGGCGCTACTTCCGGGGCGGTGGCACCGGTCCAGATGGGCCAGCCGGCCAAGGCACCTAGCAAAATCGAGGCCCCGAGCCACCGCATTCGATGATTCGGCGGCGAAACCAAGCTGCGCATTCTTTGTTTCAAGTGCCCGCCTCAACGCTGCAACGTCGTTATGTCGTCGCCGAGATTCTGCAGACTGCAGCATAGCACTGCGCTTCGCGCGCACCAAAATTCTTGGCGGCATAGGTCAAATCGGCCGCGGGACCTCCTGGACGAGCCAAATCCAGCTGCGTCGGTGAAACAGCTAGCTCGCCGAGGGAGCCACTTCGGCGCCGCGGTTAGGTACCGGCAATTGGCCGAATTTTCCCAAGCGAAAATCCTGCATCGCGGTTTCGATTTCCTGCCGCGTATTCATCACAAAGGGCCCGTAACCCACTATCGGTTGAAGGATGGGTGCGCCGCTCAAGATCAGGAGCGTGCTGTCAGCCTCCGCGGCCACAGTGATCTCGTCACCGCTGCCCTCAAAGAGCACGAGTTCAGCATCCTTCGCAAATCGAGCGCCGTTGGCGCTGACCGCGCCATGCAGCACCGCAATGGCCGCAGTGTGGTTCGCCGGAAACCGCAGGCTGAGTTGGCGCCCGGCGCCCAGGCGGACGTCCCAAACATTGAGCTCGGTAAACGTGGCGGCCGGTCCCTTCTCGCCGGCGTAATCGCCCGCGATGACGCGCACGCTGCCGGCGCCCGCAGGCAACTCCACTTGCGGTATTTGAGCATTGAGGATGCTTTGATAGCGGGGTGGCGACATTTTGTGCTCGGCAGGCAAATTCACCCAGAGCTGCACCATTTCCAAAGCGCCGCCGCGCTGCGTGAATTCGGGCGAGTGGAATTCATCGTGCAGCACGCCGGACGCCGCAGTCATCCACTGGACATCGCCCGGACGAATAACGCCGCTATTGCCGGAGGAATCGCGATGCGCGACTTCGCCTTGATAGACGATGGTCACCGTCTCGAAGCCCCGATGCGGATGCTCGCCCACGCCGCGCGGCTGCGCGGCCGGCGAAAATTGCATCGGGCCCGCATAGTCGAGCAGCAGAAACGGACTGGTATGCCGACCCAGCTGGTCATAGCTGAACAGGCTCCTTACGGGGAACCCGTCACCCACCCAATGCCCCTTGGGGCTGGGGTAAACGCCTAGCACCGCTTTATTCACAAAATGTCCTTTACCATGAGCTTCAAGGATAGATAAGGCCGAAAAAATGCTTTTCCAGAGGCACGCCCGGCAGGGTGTGCGATCATGAGTTGAACGAGGTGCCGCCGTGAAAACCTATCAAACTGTCGCTGAGCTTAAATCCCTCGTCGGTTCGCAAATTGGCACCAGTGATTGGATCAGCGTCGATCAGACGCGCATCGACCAGTTTGCCGCGGTGACCGGCGATGATCAGTGGATTCACGTCGATCCGGTGCGCGCCGCCGCGGGCATGTTCGGCGCCACCGTGGCGCACGGATTTTTGACGTTGAGCTTGCTGCCCTTGTTCATTCGCAGCTCGCATAAAGTCAACGGCGCACGCATGTCGGTGAACTACGGCCTGAATCGCGTGCGCTTCCCCTCGCCGGTGCCGGTCAATAGCCGCCTGCGGGCGCACTTCAAGCTGGTGTCTTTCGAACCCATCGAGGGCGCCGTGCAGCTGATCACGGAAGTGACCGTCGAGCGAGAGGGCCAAGCCAAGCCTGTGTGCGTGGCCGAAAGCGTCGGCAGACTCTACGACTGATTCCTTTACTCTTCGGACAATGCCTTGATGTGCGCCACGGCGCTTCGCCCCAGCGCGGATAGGTTGTAGCCGCCCTCCAGCATGGACACGATTCGTCCTTCCGCGTGCCGCGCGGCCACCTGCTTCAATTCACGGGTCATCCAGGCATAATCGGCTTCGACCAGCGCCATACCGCCCAGCAGGTCTTCCTTGTGCGCGTCGAATCCAGCCGAAATGAAAATCATCTGCGGCTTGAAGGTCTCCAGGGCCGGCAGCCAATGTGATTCCACGGCTTTTTTCGCCGCCGCCCCGCCGCTGCCCGCGGCCAGCGGAATATTGATCATATTGGGCGCGGGATTGGAGGTGCCGCTGTAGGGATAGAACGGATGCTGGAAGAAACTCGCCATCAGCACGCGCTTGTGCCAGTGCGTCGGACTGAACATGTCCTCGGTGCCGTTGCCATGATGGACATCGAAGTCGATGACCGCGACGCGCTCGAGACCCTTCTTTTCCAATGCATACGCAGCGGCAACGCCGATGTTGTTGAAGATGCAAAAACCCATCGAGCGAACCTGTGTCGCGTGATGGCCGCAGGGACGAACCGCGCAAAATGCGTTGGCCGATCGGGCCGCCATGACCTCATCCACCGCCAGCACGCCGGCACCGGCTGCGCGTTGCGCCGCGCCAAGGCTGTAGGGATTCATTGCCGTGTCCGGATCCAGCTGCACATAGCCTTCCGTGGGCGCATTTTCAAATATGGCGTCCACGTAAGCGGCGCGGTGGACCCGCTTCAGGTCCTCGGGACTGGCAAGCGGCGCCTCCAGGCAGCGCAACTCGTCCATCAGTCCGGACGAGCGCACTTCGGCGTTCACCGCGCTCAAGCGATCGGGACATTCGGGGTGCCCCGCACCCATCTCGTGGCGCAGGCAATCAGCATGCGTGATGTAGGCCGTGTTCATGGCGCGATACTACCCTGATAGCCCTTGCCTGTTGAGTTCCGTATAGAGCCCTGCGGCACGGGCTCGCTCCTTGATCAGCGCCAGCACCGCATCGATCACCGGCGTATTTATCTGCACGAGCCGGCCCAGTTCCTGCACGGCGCCGACCAGCGCATCGATCTCGAGGCTGCGTCCGCGTTCCAGATCTTGCAGCATCGACATTTTGTGATCGCCCGCCGCCGCGGCGCCGGCAAGGCGTCGATCCATCATCTCGTTGGGAATATGCACGTCGAGCACTTCGTTGATGGCTTGAGTCTCTTGCATCATGGCCTTGCACAGCGCGCGCAGGTCCGTATCGCCGATCATGCGGCCTAAAGTAGCACCCGTCAGCGCGCTGATGGGATTGAAGCAAACGTTGCCCCAGAGCTTCAACCAAATATTCCAACGGATATTGTCACGCACCGGTGCGTCAAATCCGGCCTTCGTCAACGCGGCGCTCAAATCCAGCACCCGGGTTGACCGGCTGGCGTCGGGCTCGCCGAGGATGAACCGGTTGAACTGATGGTGGGCAATGATGCCCGGCGCAATGACCTCGCACGCGGGCTCCACCACGCAGCCGATTGCGCGCTGCGGTCCGATGAGGTTCCATTGCCGGCCGCCCGGATCGACGCTTTGAAGATAACGGCCGTCGAAGGGGCCGCCGGTCTTGTAGAAGTACCACCACGGAATGCCGTTCATGGCGGTCACAACGCAGGTGCGGGGACCGAGCAGCGGCGCAAAATCTTGCGCGCTTTCGAATGCCTGATGGGCCTTGAGTGCGCAGATCACCACGTCCTGGGGGCCGAAAACGCGCGGATCCGAGTCCGCGGCCAGCCGGGCGGTCTTTTCACGTCCTTGGATCAGAAGCGTCAATCCGCGTGTTCGAATGGCCTCGAGATGCGCGCCCCGCGCGATCACGCATACTTCTTGACCCGAGAGCGCGAGTTCCACGGCGAGATAGCCGCCGATCGCACCCGCGCCATAAACGCAGAACTTCATGCGGCAAAGCTTATGTGCCGGCTCCTCATAAGGCCAATCGATTGACAGCGCCGGTGGATCGCACCGCCTGGTGAATGGCGGCGGCTATTTCGAGCTGCGTGCAGGGTTTCGCGAGCCGCGCAATCCCCAATGTCAGAGGATCGACCGGCAATTCGGCGTAGCCGGTCGCCAGGATGATGGGCAGACCGGGAAATTTCTTGTGAATGGATTCGGCGAGCTGCAGCCCCGTCATCGACGGCATGGCGTGATCGGTCAACACCACGTCGACCTTGAGGCCCGAGGTCAGAAGGTCCAACGCTTCGGCTCCCGAGTGGGCTTCGACCGCCGTATGACCCAGGTCCAAAATCATCGCCGCGGTCCCCGTCATGACCAGCATATCGTCGTCCACGATCAGCACCGTGCACGGGTCGGTCGGGGGCCTCAAGTGAGTTGCAGTCTCAGGTGCGCGCGCCACGGCGGCGGCGGCGGTCGTCGCTTGGGGCAGCCAGAGTTCCACGATAGTGCCGGCGTTCGGCTCGCTGTGAATTCGCAATAAACCGCCCGATTGCGCCGCCAGTCCATGCACCATGGACAAGCCCAGCCCCGTGCCTTTGCCAGGTCCCTTGGTGGTAAAGAACGGCTCGGTTGCCTTTGCAAGCGTCACCTGGTCCATGCCAACGCCCGTGTCGACGATGGTGATGCGCACGTAGGCGCCGGGCGGCAGCGACACGTTCTGAGCGTTATTCGACGTCTTCGCGAAACCATTGCCGATCGGATGGATGGGGGCCGAGCCGCCCGGCACTATGGTGTCGGCCTGCGCGGTAATTCGCACGCTGCCGCCATCCGACATCGCATCGCGTGCATTCAGCGCCACGTTGAGCAGCGCCAATTCGAGCTGGTTGGCATCAACCAGTGCAGGCGGCAAGTCCGGCGGAAAATCGCAACTGAACGCGATGCCGTGCCCGACCGCGCGCTTGAGCAGCTCCTGCATGCCATAGACCAGCTGTGCAAAGTCGACCGCCTGCGGTTTCAGCTCCTGCCTGCGGGAAAACGCCAACAGGCGCTGGGTCAAGGATTTGCCGCGATCCGCGCCTTGGATGGCGTTCTGCAGCAGTCTTTGGATCTGCGGATCATCAGGCAGTTTCTTTTCCAGCAGCGAAAGGCTGCCCAATACGGCCATCAACAAATTGTTGAAATCGTGCGCCACGCCGCCGGTCAGGCGGCCGATCGTATCCATCTTCTGCGCCTCGAACAGCTGCGCGAGCGCCAGCTCGCGCTCGCGCGTTCGCTCTTCGATGCGCAATTCCAGTTCTTCATTGAGCTTGCGCAATTCCGCCGTGCGCTCCTCGACGCGCCTTTCCAGGTCGGCATTGAATTGTTCGAGCTGCCGGGTCTTACGATACAGTTCCACGAAGACCTTGACCTTGGCGCGCAGCAGCTCCGGCACCACAGGCACGGGCACGTAGTCGACCGCGCCCAATTTGTAGCCGCGCAGTTGATCGAGATGCGCCATCATCACGGCGGACACGAAAATGATCGCCGTATTCTGAAAGCGGGGGTGCTCGCGAATCATGGTAGCCAGCTCAAAGCCGTCCAGGTCAGGCATGCACACATCGATGAGAATCAGCGCGACTTCGTGCCGGAGCAGGCATTCGAAGGCTTCGCGAGCCGAGCTGGCCTTGAGCAGATTCTCGCCCATCTCGGCGAGCACGACCTCGTGACTCAGCAGCTTGGCCTGCTGGTCGTCCACCAACAAGATATTGACTTTGTCTGGTGTGGTCATTGCCATGCTTTAGCGGTGCAGCCACATCCGTAATGCGGACATTAATTGCTGAATGTTCACCGGCTTCGCCAGATAGTCGGAAGCGCCCGCTTCGAGACACTTTTCGCGATCGCCTTTCATGGCTTTGGCCGTCAACGCGAGGATCGGCAGCCGCCTATAGGTCGGGTCCGATCGGATCGCCTGAATCGTCTCGTAACCGTCCATGCCCGGCATCATGATGTCCATCAGTACGATGGCGACATCAGTTCTGGCGCCCAGCACCGCGATCGCTTCGCTGCCGGTCGTCGCGGTCAACACCTCCATGCCGCGCCGCTCGAGCACGCTGCTCAACGCAAAAATATTGCGGGCGTCATCATCGACCAGCAGGACAGTTCGGCGAATCAGGTCCTCGTCCGAACTGTGCAAGCGCTCGAGCATGCGCTGTTTGCTTTCCGGTAGATCGGCAACCACGCGGTGCAGGAACAGCGCGGTCTCATCCAGCAATCGCTCCGGCGACTCCACGCCCTTCACCACCACGCTGCGCGCCATCGTATGCAGTTTCGCGTCCTCATCCGGCGTCAGCTCGCGCCCCGTGAACACCACCACTGGAATATCGCACAACGAGGCATCGTCGCGTATCCGTTCCAACACCTCGAATCCCGACATGTCCGGCAGCTTCAGATCCAATACTACGCAATCAATGGTGTTGTCGCGCAGCTGCAGCAAGGCGCTCTCGCCGGTATCGGCCGTCATGATCTCGATGTCGTCGGACCCCAAGAGCTCGGTGACGCCCTGGCGCTCCGCTTCGTTGTCCTCGACCAGCAACAAGCGTTTGCGGCGCGCCTTCGCATAGCCCTTGATGCGGGCGAAGGCATTTTCCAACCCCTCCGTGGTCGTCGGCTTCTGAACGAAGGAAAATGCCCCACGCGCCAAGCCGTGATGGCGATCCTCGTCCAGGGTGACGATCTGCACCGGAATATGCCGAGTGGCAGGATCCTGTTTGAGCTGGCTCAACACCGTCCATCCAAGCATGTCGGGCAGGAAGATATCGAGCGATATGGCGGTCGGTTGATGCTCGCGCGCCAGGGCGAGCGCATCCGCGCCCTGGTGCGCCACCAACACCTTGAATCCTTCCTCTTTCGCCAGATCGACCATCACGCGCGAATAGTGCGGATCATCCTCGACGATGAGTACCACGCTGTCATTCGCCGCGATGTTCTCGCGGTCATCGATGATCTGCTCGACCGGCCGCTCGGCAAGGCGCAATTGCGCCAGACCATGGACTGCGGCGTTCGCGCCTTCGCTTGGCGCGGAACCGGCGCTCTTGGCCGATGCACCGCCGATGTAAGTGAGCGGCAGGTACAGCGTGAAGCTGCTGCCCTGGCCGGGAGTGCTGCGCAATTGAATCTCGCCACCGAGAAGATTAGCCAGCTCGCGGCTGATCGCAAGGCCTAATCCGGTGCCGCCGTACTTGCGGCTGGTACCCGCATCCGCCTGCTGGAAGGCCTCGAAGATGATGCGCTGCTTTTCCGGCGGGATGCCGATGCCGGTATCGGAAACCTCGAAGGACACCACGGCCGGCGCGTGTTTCAGCACGGCATGATCCGGGTTCCAGCCGCCGGTCGCCGGCGAGACCGTAAGTTTCACGCCGCCGTCGGCGGTGAACTTGAATGCATTCGACAACAGATTCTTCAGCACCTGCTGCAGGCGCTTCGAGTCCGTGACGATGCTGCGTTCCAGATCGGTCGAGATGGCGATATCGAATTGCAGCTTGCGGTTTTCCGCCTCGTGACGGAACGGACGGCCGATCATGTCGAGCAGGTTGGTGAAATACACCTCCTCGGCGTCCACCGATACCGTGCCCGACTCGATCTTCGACAGATCGAGAATATCGCTGATCAAATTCAACAGGTCGGTGCCCGCGCCGTGAATGGTGCGCGCGAATTCAACCTGCTTGTTGCTCAAGTTGCCTTCCGGATTTTCCGTGAGCTGCTGTCCCAATATCAGAATACTGTTGAGCGGCGTACGCAGCTCATGCGACATGTTGGCGAGGAATTCCGACTTGTACTTGGACGTCAACGCCAGCTCGGTGGCTTTTTCTTCCACCGCACGCCGCGCCTGCTCGATTTCCTGGTTCTTGGCTTCGACCTCGACGTTGCGGTCGGCGAGCTGCTGCGCCTTCTGCTCGAGCTGTTCGTTGGTCTGCTGCAATTCGCGCTGCCGGGTCTGAAGTTCCGCGGCTAGCTGCTGCGATTGCTTGAGCAAGCCCTCGGTTTGCATGGTCGCTTCGATCGAATTGAGCACAATGCCGATCGAGATGGTCAGCTGTTCCAAGAAGGACATCTGCAGGTCCGTGAAAGCGCCCAGCGATGCCAGCTCGATCACCGCTTTCACCTGGCCCTCGAAGGACACCGGCAGGACGATGGCATTGCGCGGCGGCGCCTTGAACAGCCCGGAACTGATGGGCACCACACTCGCCGGCATTTCCGTGATGAACATGCGGCGCGCATCGCGTGCACACTGGCCGATAAGGCCTTCGCCCAGTTGCAGATGCTCCGAATGGCCATTTGCCACATCATCGGCGTAAGCGGACAAGAGCTTCAGTCCGGTGTCGGCGCCGTCCGTTTGCACTTGATAGATGACGCCGTGCTGCGCGGCGACCAACGGCGCAAGCTCCGACAGCAGCATGCGGCCCACCGTGGTCAGGTCGCGCTGACCCTGCAGCATATTGGTGAAGCGCGCCAGATTGGTCTTGAGCCAGTCCTGTTCGGTGTTGCGATCCGTTGTGAGGCGCAAATTGCCGATCATCGTATTGATGTTGTCCTTGAGCTCGGCCACTTCGCCGCGCGCTTCGACTTGCACCGATCGGGTTAGATCGCCCTTGGTCACCGCGGTCGCCACCTCGGCGATGGCGCGCACTTGAGTCGTAAGATTCGCCGCCAGCAGGTTCACGTTGCCGGTCAAATCCTTCCACGTGCCCGCCGCACCGGGCACGTTCGCCTGTCCGCCCAACCGGCCTTCGACGCCGACCTCTCGAGCCACCGTGGTGACCTGATCGGCGAACGTGGCGAGCGTGTTCGTCATGTTGTTGATGGTCTCGGCCAGCGCCGCCACTTCGCCTTTGGAGGCGACGGTAAGGCTTTGCTTCAGGTCGCCATTGGCCACCGCAGTCACGACTTTCACGATGCCGCGAACCTGCTCGGTCAGGTTCGCCGCCATGACGTTGACCGTGTCGGTCAGATCCTTCCAAGTACCGGCAACGCCGGGCACCTGCGCCTGACCGCCCAAACGGCCTTCGGTGCCAACTTCGCGCGCCACGCGCGTGACTTCGCCGGCGAAGCCGTTGAGCTGGTCGACCATGGTGTTGATGGTGTTTTTCAGCTCGAGAATTTCACCCTTCACGTCCACCGTGATCTTGCGCGACAAGTCACCGCGTGCCACGGCGGTGGTCACTTCGGCGATGTTGCGCACCTGCGTGGTCAGGTTCGCCGCCAACAGGTTGACGTTGTCGGTCAGGTCTTTCCACGTGCCTGCGACGCCGGGCACCACGGCCTGTCCGCCCAAGCGCCCATCGGTGCCGACCTCGCGCGCCACCCGCGTCACTTCGCCGGCAAACGAGCGCAGCTGGTCGACCATGGTGTTGAGCGTTTCCTTCAGCAGCAGGATTTCGCCGCGCACGTCCACCGTGATCTTGCGCGACAGGTCGCCGGTGGCGATGGCGGTTGCAACCTCGGCAATGTTGCGCACTTGGGCGGTGAGATTTCCGGCCATGGAGTTGACGTTGTCCGTCAGGTCCTTCCATGTGCCGGCGACGCCCGGCACCTGCGCCTGGCCGCCCAACTTGCCCGCCGTGCCGACTTCGCGCGCCACGCGCGTCACTTCGCCGGCGAATGCATTCAACTGATCCACCATGGTGTTGATGGTGTTTTTCAGCTCGAGAATTTCGCCCTTCACGTCCACCGTGATCTTGCGCGACAAGTCGCCGCGCGCCACCGCGGTGGTGACCTCGGCGATGTTGCGCACCTGGCCGGTCAAATTCGACGCCATGGAATTGACGTTCTCGGTCAGATCCTTCCAGGTACCCGCCACGCCCGGCACGTTGGCTTGACCGCCCAACTTGCCCTCGGTGCCGACCTCGCGCGCCACGCGCGTCACTTCCGAGGCAAATCGGTTCAGCTGGTCAACCATGGTGTTGAGCGTTTCTTTCAGCTGCAGAATTTCGCCCTTCACGTCCACGGTAATCTTGCGCGACAGATCGCCGTTGGCGATGGCGGTGGAAACTTCCGCGATGTTTCGCACCTGCGCGGTCAAATTTCCCGCCATGGAGTTGACCGAGTCCGTGAGGTCCTTCCAGGTGCCCGCCACGCCAGGCACTTGCGCCTGACCGCCCAAGCGTCCCTCGGTACCGACTTCGCGCGCCACGCGCGTCACTTCGCCGGCAAAGGATCGCAGCTGATCCACCATGGTGTTCAGGGTTTCCTTGAGCAGCAGGATTTCGCCGGAAACGGTCACGGTGATTTTCTTGGACAGGTCTCCCTGCGCCACGGCGGTTGCGACTTCCGCGATGTTGCGCACCTGGCCGGTCAGATTCGAGGCCATGGAATTGACCGAGTCGGTCAAATCCTTCCAGGTTCCGGCCACGCCCTTCAATTGCGCCTGACCGCCCAACTTGCCTTCGGTGCCGACCTCGCGCGCCACGCGCGTCACTTCGCCGGCGAAGGCGTTCAACTGGTCGACCATCGTGTTGATGGTGTCCTTTAGTTCGAGAATCTCGCCTTTGACGTCGACCGTGATTTTCTTCGACAGGTCGCCGTTGGCCACCGCG
>DASYIN010000045.1:0-6838 GCA_035997505.1 Steroidobacteraceae bacterium
GTGCTGGAGGCGAATGCCAATCCGAACATTTCCGCCGCGGAGGATTTTTCAGCCTCCGCGCTCAAGGCCGGCATGAACTACGACGACTTGCTGCACCGGATCATGCAACTCGGCGAAAATTATCCGGCGGCCTGGCGCGCCGCGGAACCTTGAAATCGGTCCGCGCCTGAATGCGCCTGAACGGTGCTTAAGGCCGCGTCCAGCGAGTGAGCCATGCCAGCACCGTGTCGTACCACTCAATACTGTCGGCCGGCTTGAGCACCCAGTGATTCTCGTTGGGAAAGTACAGCAGTTCGCTCGGTATCCCGCGCCGCTGAAGTGCGGTAAACACCGATAACCCTTGGGAGTCCGGCACCCGGTAATCCTGCTGGCCGTGAATCACCAGTGTCGGCGATTTCCACTTGGCCACGTGGTCGATCGGATTGAACTTGGCGTAACTCCCGGAGTTTTGATATTCGGGGCCCGAAAACTCGTGTTCCGGGAACCAAAGCTCTTCGGTCGAGTAGTACATGGTGCGGTTATCGAAAATACCGTCGTGACTGACCAAGCACTTGAAACGGTCAGGCCATTGACCGGCTATCCAATTGATCATGAAGCCGCCGTAGGAGCCGCCCAGCGCGCACGTATGCTCGCCGTCGAGCCAGGGGTTGGCCTTGAGCGCTTCCTCTAAGCCGAGCTTCAGGTCCTCGAGCGGCTTGCCGCCCCAATCACCGCTGATGGAGTCGGTGAAAGCCTGGCCGTAGCCGGTGGAGCCGTGAAAATCGACCATGACCACGGCGAAGCCGGCGCCGGCGAAGGCCTGCGGGTTCCAGCGCCAGCTCCAAGCGTTGCCGAAGCTGCCCTGCGGGCCGCCGTGAATCAGGAACGCCACCGGATATTTGCGGTCTGACTTGAAGTCCGCCGGCTTGACCACGTAACCGAATACATTCTCATTGTTCCAGCCTGGAAAGCTGAATTGCTTGTATTCGCCGAACCTGCGCTGCTCCATGAGCGTCTGGTTCAGGTGGGTCCACTGCGTCGGTTTGCCGCCGGTGAAACCGACGGAAAACAGGTCGGCGGGTGAGCCCAGGTTGCTGGCGGTATAGAACACTTTCGAGGTGCCGACACTGAATCCCTCGACTTCGCCGGCGCCGGTGATGGCCGAGGCGCGTCCGCTCGCGACATCGACCGCCCACAGCGGGCGTTGGCCTAAGTGATCGGCGGTTGCAAACAGAGTCTTGCCGTCGCGCGACCACCCAAAACTGCCGATCGATCGGTCCCAGTTCTGGGTGAGCGCTCGCCGTGCGCCCGATTGCAGGTTGAGCAGCACGAGGTGAAATCGATCGGCTTCGAATCCCGGTCTATCCATGGCCAGGTAGGCAAGTTGCGAGCCGTCGGGAGAGAAGGCAGGCTGCGCATCCCACGCCTGGTTGTCGGCGGTGAGATTCTTTGGCGGCGCGCCGCCGTCAGCGGCCACTTGATAAACGTCGAAATTCGTCGACCATGACTCACCTTGAGCGCCGCGGACCGAGAAGGCGACCTGAGCGCCGTCCGGACTGAAGGCATAATCCTCGCGGCCGCCAAACGGCTTGCCGGGTACGTCGCCGATGCCGCCGGTGAGATTGACAGGTCCGCCTTGTGCCACACCGCCGTCGTTCAATGCCAGGGCAAAAAGCTCCGAGCGCCGGCCGTCGCTCCACGTGTCCCAGTGCCTGATGAACAGCTGCTTGTGCAAGACGCCGGTTGCGGGTGCGTGGGCGGCCGCGTCCAGGCGCTTCTTGGTGCAAGAAAGGTCCGCGCAGTCCAGGAAAATCTCGACGCTCACCAAGATCCGATCCGACTTGGGTGAGACGCGAAAGCTGCCCACATCGAGCGGCAGATTGGTGACCTGAGTCGAATCGGGAACGGGCGTATCGCCGCGCGCACCGGTGCCGACCGAGCTGATTCGCCAGACCTGCATCGTGCCGCTGCGATTGGACAGAAAGTAAATGAATTTGCCGTCCTTGCTCCATTCAGGGGAATTGGAATTCGGGCCGCCGTCGGTGAGACGCAGCGGCGTTGCGCCGCGCTTGCCGGTATCGAGCATCCATACGCTGGTACGGCCCTTGTTGGCTTCCATGTCGGTGGTGCGTTGGGTGTACGCGACGTGCTTGCCGTCCGCTGCCACCGCGACATCCGAGATTCGCTCCATGCGCACCATGTCCTGAACGCTGAACGGCAGCGCGGGTTCTTGGGCAGGGGCGGTGGCCGCGATTGCCGAGGCGGCCCATACCAGGCTCAAGGCTAAAGTGAAGCGTTCTGCGAACATGGCTGCTCTCTTAGTGGAGATACGATTTGATTATACGCTCCGCGGTGCCTCAAGCGCCGACCTGGTCGACTTCCGGCAGCGGGTGGCCTTCCTTTTCCGCGGCATCTTGCCAATCGCGCAGCAGCGGATCCTCGAGCGCGCGACTCAAGTATCTTTGCGACTGCGCGCTCAACGCGGCGCCGTAGCTGCGAAAGCGAAACAACACCGGGGCGAACATCGCATCGGCGATGCTGAAATCGCCGAACAGCCACGGGCCGCCGGCTCCGAAGTCCCTGCGGCACTCCGACCAGATTTCATCGATTCGAGCGACGTCCGCCTGCAACTCCGGTGTGAACGGCACGCGCCGATTCGTCGCGCGCACATTCATCGGGCACTGGTTGCGCAACGCCTGAAAGCCAGAGTGCATCTCCGCGGCCACCGAGCGGGCGCGGGCGCGCGCGAGGCGATCACCCGGCAGGCCGCGCCCCGTCGTCTCGGCGGCATATTCGCAAATCGCGATCGAGTCCCATATCTTGACGCCGTTGTCGATGAGCAAGGGAACCCGGCGCGATGGCGACACCGCCGCTATTTGACCCTGATAGTCGTTCGCGTCGAAATAAACGATTTGCTCTTGGAACTCAAAGTCCGCTTTGCGCAACAATAGCCACGGCCGCAGGGACCAGCTCGAGTAATTCTTGCTGCCGATCAGTAGGGTGGCCATGCCGCCGATTCTAACAGCGGGAGATTGACCCGGGGTTTTCAATGAACGCAGAATTAGTGTTGAGTTTCGATCTGGACGATACCTTGTGGGCCGTCGAGCCGGTGATACTCGCGGCGGAAGGCGCGATGCTCGCATGGCTGAATGAGCGGCATCCGCAGATGATGCGCGGCCACGACCGCGAGTCGTTGCGCGCGATGCGCGCAAGGCTGGCCGAACAATATCCGGAACGCAGTCACGACATGACATTCCTGCGTCATCGCGCCTTGGCGGAGATGTTTACGCAGGCAGGGCACGATGCAAATCACGCCGATGAGGCGTTTGAGGTTTTCTTCGCCGCACGCAACCGCGTCACGTTGTACGACGAGGTCGAGGCGTCGCTTGAGCGCTTGAGCGCGCGCTACCGACTATTTGCACTCAGCAACGGTAACGCCGATTTGCAACGCTGCGGAATCGCGCATTGGTTCGAAGGCCACATTACCGCGATCTCGGCCGGCGCAGCCAAACCGGACGCTCGTATATATAAGCGCTTGCTCGACGAGGCCGGCGTCGCCGCTGCGCAGGTGCTGCACATCGGCGATGATCCGCAACTCGATGTCATGGGCGCGACGCAGGCGGGATTGCAGGCAGCTTGGCTCAACCGATTTGCCAAACCGTGGCCCAAGCATCTGCCGCCGCCCGCGCGCACCATCAAGACGCTCGAGGAAATAAATTAGCAGCCTACGAGGGCGACTGCTGATTGTTAAATGCCTGGAAATATAGGCATTTTCTGACTCCAGTTCGCGCTTTTTGCATTCACTTAAGCGTAGCGTAGTCGATAGGATGGTATCGGTCCGAAAAAAGGATGCCATATGCAAGCCTCGACTGCGGGTCCTCTGGTTGCGGTAAGTTCGCTGCGGGAATTCTTTCGTGACGCATTTCACACCGCCAGCGAACATCAGCGCTTGGGCATCGACGAGCAGGCCGAACAATACGTCGTCAACTTGCTGACGATGTTTTCCCGGGCGGACGCGCTGTACGAGCGCACCCCCGATGGTCTGCGCATCAGACCGCTGGCCCATATGTTGGCGGATGCGCTCGAGGCGCCGAGCGCCAGCGCCCGACAGCGGGGGCTGCAGCGACTCGGCGATGTGTCGCTGTTCGTTGCGGGATTCTTCGCCCGCAGCTTTGCGCGCAAGTTGATCGACATCGACTATCACATTGCCATGGGCGGCAACGCCTACAGTTCTCTGGCCGACACCCTGCAGCGCACCCTCTCGGGCCGCTGCGTCGCGGCGGTATACGCGCAGCTCGCGCAGAAATTTCAAGGGTTGGTCGATGCCCTGAACGAAGTGAGCGACATGTCCTATCGCTACACCGACGCCGATATCCTGCGCCTCTATGAGATGTGGATGAAAACGGGCAGTCCACGGGCGCGCGGATTGCTGCGCCAGTTGGGAGTGCAGCCGGTCGCCGCCGCGGGCGCGCGCCGCGAGCACTAGGAAAGCAGATGGTGCTGCGCGGCCTGCAATCCCTGCTCGGTCGCCTCTACGACATCGAACAACCTTACGACGTCTACGATTTCCTCGTCACGGACCGGCGCTCGGTGGCGGGGGGCGAGCGCCTGAATGAACATCGGGAACTCGACGAGGAACTATTATTGGCTGAAACCGCAGATGGCGCCGGCGTGGCGCTGTACGTGGATCCCGCAGTCTTGCGCCGTCTGGAAGCGGCTGATCCGCATCGTGCGCTGACGGAAGGCAATTTGGCGGACTACTGCACGGCGCTCGAGGGCGTAAGCCACTTCGTCTATTCGATCTGGGGCCTGCAGCGCGATCTCCCGGTGTCGCTGCTCGAACTGGAAACCCAGGCCGAAGTGGACAAATACGCCATCACCGTCTTTCTCCTGGCCGAGCAATTGGGCGGCGAGTCATACCCTGAGCAGGTGCATGCGCGCCTGTTCGATCGCGTCAGCTTCGATGCGCGCCTCGAGCCTGATCAGTATGAACGCTACCGCACGGCGCACGCTCTCGCGGCCCGCTATTGCCGACGACTGGAACGGCGCTTTGTGAATCGGGGGGTTGCGAGAATCGAGGCGATGGTGCGCGAATTGCGCGGTTTCTATCGCTTGCGGCACACCGCAAAGCTGCGCCACGCGCTAGCTTAATCGACTCGCAAAGCAAAACTCATCGACGTTATTCCTGCGGCTCTTCGTCCTTATTGGATTCGGCCTGCTTTTTCAATTTCAACCATTCGCTCAGCTTGCGCAAATCCTTTTTCGCCGGCGGCGCTTTCTTGCCCAACCGGCCGCTATCGTACGGGTCGTAGCCCTTCTTCGTTCCGAGCGGATTGCTGCGCACGGTCTCGAACGGCGTCGGCGCATCGTCGGCTATCGACAAGGCAGGGTGCTCGAGCTTTTGGAGCCGCTGCGTTGAAACCTCCATGCCAAAGGCGCCCGTCGTTACTGCCCACTCCCAAACGGCATTGCCGCGCTCGTCGAATTTGACGCGCCCGGTGGACTTACTGCTGCCCTCGGGCTGCGGGGACGGCTCCGCCGGCTCGCCGGGGGCGGGCTTGGCGATCGGTTTTGACTTCTCGTTGCTCACGATACCTTTGTATGCGATGCAGGAGTTAAGTCAAGCCAGAGCCTTCCAAAAGCGGCGCGGCGTCACATTCGCAGGTGGTGCGGCGTCACACTTGCAGCTGAAATTGAGCCCGCAGCAAAGCCACGGCTGTTTTACCGTCATTCCACTCGCCGCGCAGCACATGGCCGATAGCTTGGTCCAACGGCAGCCATTTGAGCTCCAGTTCTTCGTCGGCGTCCGGACTCGGCGCGCCCACATTCAGGTCTCGCGCGAGATACAGGTGGATGAGTTCGGTAAAAATGCTCGGCGCCGGAATGTACAAACCCAATGGCGTCCAGCGCTTGGCCGAGATGCCGGTTTCCTCCTGCAATTCCCGCACCGCGCATACTTCCGGCGGCTCGCCCGCATCGAGTTTTCCAGCGGGAATCTCCCACAGGAAATCTTGGATGCCGTGGCGGTACTGGCGCACCAAACAGACGCGATTGTCGCCGTCGACCGCGACCACTGCGGCAGCCCCGGGGTGGCGCACGTAGTCGACGTCGTATTCGCGGCCGTTCGAATAGCGCAGCCTCTCAGTGGAGACTTTGATGACGCGGCCGTCGTGCGCAGGGGTGCTGGCGACGACCTTCGGTTTCAGCATAGATGCAATCCTCGGACTTGTGTGATCTGTCTCCTCGCGCGGCGCCCGCCGACGCGCGATGCTCCGTGCCAGTTTAGCGCATGTTGCGTCTGCATCTGGATATACGTACAGTACCGATCGCCTATGATGAAAGCCAAGCAAAACGCCTTTGACGCGCTAAATGCCGGTCAGCGCCGCGCGGCGACCTTTGGCACGGCCGTCCCTGATAAAGGCGTGAGTGCCGGTCCCTTGTTGATTCTGGCGGGCGCAGGCACCGGCAAGACCAACACCCTGGCGCATCGAACCGCGCACCTGGTGCTGAACGGCACCGATCCCTCGCGCATCCTCATGCTGACCTTCACGCGCCGTGCGGCGCAGGAAATGATCAAGCGAACTCAGACCATCGTCGCGGAAGTGTTGTCGGATCGCGGCAAGGCGGGCGATCGCAGCGTCGTGTCGCGCCTGCTCTGGGGCGGAACTTTTCATTCGGTCGGCTGCCGCATATTGCGCCTGTACGCCAAACATCTTGGACTCGATCCAACCTTCACCGTGCTGGACCGCTCCGATGCGGCGGACATCATGGATGTCATACGCACCGAGTTGGGATACTCCGGCAGGCCGAAGCGCTTTCCACGCAAGGACACCAGCCACGCCGGGTATTGACGCGATTC
>DASYIN010000046.1:0-16124 GCA_035997505.1 Steroidobacteraceae bacterium
GAATGCCACATGGCCTATCATTTTCCGCTGATGCCGCGGATTTACATGGCAATCGCTCAGGAGGACCGCTACCCCATCATCGAGATCATGCAGCAAACCCCGGATATTCCGGAGACCTGCCAATGGGCGATTTTTCTGCGCAATCACGATGAACTGACGCTCGAGATGGTGACCAGCAAGGAACGCGACTACATGTACACGACGTACGCCGCGGACTTGCAGGCGCGAATCAACCTCGGCATCCGCCGCCGCCTGGCGCCGTTGATGGAGAATGACCTGGACCGCATCAAGCTGATGAACAGCCTGCTCTTGTCCATGCCCGGCTCCCCGATCCTCTACTACGGCGATGAGATCGGCATGGGAGACAATTTCTTCATCGGCGATCGCAACGGCGTGCGCACGCCGATGCAATGGAGCCCGGATCGCAATGCCGGCTTCTCCCGGGCGGACCCGCAGCGGCTGTACCTGCCCCCCATCATGGACGCGGTGTATGGATACCAATCCACCAACGTTGAGGCGCAGTCGCGAGACCCCAGCTCGCTGCTGAGCTGGACCAAGCGCTTATTGGCGGTACGCAAAACCAGTCAGGCCTTTGGGCGCGGTGCACGCCGTTTCTTGAGGCCGGGCAACCGCAAAATTCTTGCGTACCTGCGCGAATTCGGTGACGACACCATTCTGTGCGTGGCCAATCTTTCGCGCTCCGCACAGCCGGTTGAGCTCAACCTCGCGCCGTTCAAGGGCCGCGTGCCCGTGGAAATGCTCGGCCGCACCGCTTTCCCGCCCATCGGCGACCTGCCGTATCTTCTGACCATATCAGCCTACGGCTTTTATTGGTTCAGATTGGCCACCGACGCGGCGATGCCCTCCTGGCACGAACAAATCGTGTCCGTCGATGAAAGGCCGGTGGTTGTGCTATTTGACGGCTGGACCAGCCTGTTCCGGGAGCGCGTGGTGCCGTGGCGAATCGGCATGGCGGAGAAGACCCGCACGCAATTCGAAACGGATACGCTGCCGCGCTACATCGAGACACAGCGCTGGTATGCGGCGAAAGGCACCCCCGTCGAACGGGCGCGCATTACGGAACATGTGCTGTGGCAAGAGGGCAAGACAACGTGGCTGGTGGCGTTGGTGGAACTCGACGGAACGGAACCGCGCGCCGCTTACTTTCTGCCGCTGGCACTGGCCTGGGAGGAACGCGACGATGAGCGCGTGCGGAATCTATCCACCTCCGCCGTCGCCAAGATTCGACAGCAGGCCAGCGTTGGGGTGATGGGCGATGCGTTTGCGGACGAGATATTCTGCCGCGCCACGGTTGCGGCAATGGCATCCGGCCGCGAGATCGCCATGTCCTCGGGCAAGCTGCAATTCAGGCGGACCGCGGCATTCTCCGAGATTGCCGGAACGGATTTCGCCGCGTTGCCGGTGGAGCGGCCGCGTGGATCCAGCTCCAATACCGTGGTCAACATGCGCGAACGGCTGATGCTCAAGGGCTACCGGCGGCTGCGCGTCGGATTGAACCCGGAGCTCGAGATGGGTTTGTACCTGACGGAGGTAGCACACTTCGCCAACTGCGCACCCTTGGCGGGCGTGCTCGAATACATTGCGAACGACGGCCAGACGCAGCTTTTGGCAATGCTGCAAGCCTATGTGGCCAATCAAGGCGACGGCTGGACCTATTCGCTCGAGTATTTGCGCCGCCATCTCGAGCAGTACCGCACCACGCCGGCGGGAGACGCGGTGCCGCTGAATGCGCACGAAGCATATCTGAACATGATCCGCGTTCTCGCGCAGCGTACTGCGGAACTGCATCGGGCGCTGGCCCGGCCCACGCAGGACCCGGCCTTCTCGCCCGTGCCGCTGGCTCGAGCCGACGTGGATGCTTACCGGCAGCGCGCCTTGGACGAGGCGCGCGGCGCACTGGATCTGTTGGCGGCCAATCTGGAGGCGTTGCCCACAGGCGATCGCGAGCGCGCCAATGCGGTGCTGGCGCAGCGCGAAGCTCTTGTGGCGCGCATCGAGGCCTGCGCGGCGGCCAACCCTAAAGGTAAGAAGATCCGCATACACGGCGACTATCATCTCGGCCAAGTGCTCGTAACCCGCAATGATTTTGTGATCATCGATTTCGAGGGCGAACCCGGCCACAGTCTCGAACAGCGTCGCGCCAAGCATTCGGCGCTGCGCGATGTCGCGGGTATGCTGCGCTCCTTCAGTTACGTGCAGCAAAGCGCCGTGCGCAGTGTTGCGCACAACGAGGCGGAGGCGACAAAGCTGGCGCCGCTGGCAAGGACATGGGAGAGCGAAGCGCGCACGACATTTTTGTCGGCCTACGAAGGGGCGGGACGCAAGACCGCACTGTACGAGTCCTTGCTGCCGGGACATGGGCTGCTCGGATTGTTCGAGATCGAGAAGGCGCTGTACGAATTACGTTACGAAATCGGCAATCGGCCGGCCTGGGTCGGCATCCCCCTGCAGGGGATTCTGGATTGGGGCAGCGGTTAATGGAGGGTGGTCATGCAAAGCATTGATATGTTGGTGGATGCAACCCGGGAATTTTTGCACCAGACCGCCGCATTCCTGCCGAAGCTGTTGCTGGCGTTGCTGGTGGTCGCGGTCGGGTGGCTGATTGCCAAAGCGGTGCGCTTCGCCGTTGAGCGCGCCTTGCGCGCGATCAACTTCAATGTATTGACCGAACGGGCGGGCACGGACAATTTCCTAAAGCAGGCTGGCTCGAGCGGCGACACCACGACTTTGTTCGGACTGTTGGCCTTCTGGGTGGTGGTTCTGGCGACCCTCATCATTGCCTTCAACGGCATGGGATTGACCTACATCACCGACCTGCTGGGACGTGTGGTCGTGTTCATCCCCAAGTTGCTCATCGGCATGCTGATCATGGTATTCGGATCTTATTTCGCACGCTTCGTGGGCGATGCGGTTCAGAACTATTGCCTCGACGCGCACATCCCGGATGCGGACATGCTGGGCCGGCTGGTGCGCTATGCCATAATGCTGTTTGTCGTGATGATCGCGCTCAGCCAGGTTGAAGTCGGCGGCGACATCGTGCAGCGAACCTTCCTCATTATTCTCGCCGGTCTCATGCTGGCGATCGCATTGGCGTTCGGTCTCGGCGGCAAGGAGTGGGCGGCTTCGCTGCTGCAGCGTTGGTGGCCGCAGCATCGCAAGGACCGGGACACCTAGGCGGCGGCGCTTTCAAGCTCGGCGGCGGGTTCGGGAGCGCGCGCTGCGGTGGCGCTTTCGAGTGCTCGCGCCAGCACGTCCTCGATCCTTTCCGCCCAGACAAATTCCAGCCGCGTACGCACGCTCTCGGGAATCTCGTCAAGATCGCGGCGATTGCGCGCGGGCAGAATCACCGTACGAATTCCGGCGCGCGCCGCTGCCACGCATTTTTCCTTGATGCCTCCCACCGGCATGACCACGCCACGCAGGCTGATCTCTCCGGTCATGGCAACGTCGGCGCGCACGGTGCGCTGGGTCAAGAGCGACGCCAGCGACGTGGCGATGGCCACCCCGGCGCTTGGGCCGTCCTTCGGGATTGCGCCCGCGGGAACGTGGATGTGCAAATCGCTGTTATCAAGCAGCGCCGGATCGATGCCCAATTGGTCCGCCTGGGACTTGATCAGCGTGACGGCGGCTTGCGCGCTTTCCTTCATGACCTCGCCCAGTTGTCCGGTCAGGATCAACTTTCCGCTGCCGCGCACGCGGCTGGTCTCGATAAATAGGATATCGCCGCCGGCCGGGGTCCAGGCGAGTCCCGTCGCGACACCCGGGACGCTGGTGCGCAGGGCGACGTCGCTTTCGAAGCGGGCCGCTCCCAGAATCCGCTCGACGGCGGCTCCGTCGATGGCAACGCTTTGCGCCTCGCCCGAGGCAATCGTGACCGCGGAATTGCGCAGCAATCCGCCGATCTGGCGCTCGAGGTTTCTGACGCCGGCCTCGCGCGTGTAATCGGCAATGACGCGCCGCAAGGCTTCGTCAGAGATCTGCACTTGCTCCTCGGTCAAGCCGTTCGCCTTCAACTGGCGCTTGAGCAGGTAGCGCTTCGCGATCTGCAGCTTTTCCTCTTCGGTGTAGCCGGTGAGCTCGATGATTTCCATGCGGTCGCGCAATGGCGCGGGAATGGAATCGAGCACATTGGCCGTGCCGATGAACAGCACCTTGGAAAGATCGAAGGGCACGCCCAGGTAGTTATCGCGAAACGAGTTGTTCTGCTCCGGATCGAGCACTTCCAGGAGAGCCGAGAAGGGGTCGCCCTGATAGCTCGCCGACAGCTTGTCGACCTCGTCCAGCATCAGGACCGGATTGCGCCGGCCGGCCTTGCGCACGGCCTGCACGATGTTGCCGGGCAGAGAGCCGATGTACGTGCGGCGATGACCGCGAATCTCGGCCTCGTCATGCACGCCGCCCAAGCTCACGCGCCCGAATTTGAGCCCAATGGCCTTGGCGATGCTTTGGCCCAGCGAGGTCTTGCCGACGCCGGGGGGTCCGACAAAGCACAGAATCGGGCTGCGGCCATCCGGATTGAGTTTGCGCACCGCGAGGAACTCGAGAATTCGGCGCTTGATCTTCGCCAGGCCGTAGTGGTCCTCATCGAGTATTTTGCGAGCCTGTTCAATGTCGACCTGCTCGGGATCGACCTTGGCCCAGGGCATGGCGAGCAGCCATTCCAAATAGGTGCGCGTCATGGAGTATTCGGCGGCCTGTTCCGGCATTCTCTCGAGGCGATTGAGCTCGCGCTGCGCTTGCTCCTCGACTTCCGGCGGCATGCCGGCGTCCTTGATCGCCAGTTTCAAGTCGGCGAGTTCCGATTTGGAGCCGTCGCTTTCGCCGAGTTCCTTTTGAATCTGATGCAGCCGCTCGCGCAGCACAGCTTCCTTCTGCCGGTCATCGAAGGCTTCGCGCGTCTTCTCATCGATTTGACGCGACACTTTCAGCACCTCGATGCGCCGGCCGAGCAGCGTCAACACGCGATCGAGCCGGGCTATAAGATCAAATGTCGCGAGAATCTCTTGCTTGTCGGCAGCCTTCAGATCCATGAAGCTCGCGATCATGTCGGCTAGTGCCGGAATCGATTCGATGTTACGAATCGCGTTGGTGAGTTCACCTGGCGCCTGCGGCAGCAATTGCACCGCCTCGATTGCCTTTTCACGCAAATTCACACCGCGAGCCTCGATCTCCGGATCGGTGGCGGCCGCTTCTTTGTGCAGGTCGATGCGAGCCACGAGGAAAGGCTCGCGGCTGACGTAGTCCAGCACCGTAAATCGTTCCTCGCCCTGACAGATCAGATGATGCGAACCGTCCGGCGCAGTAATGAAGCGCACGATGGAAGCGGCGGTGCCCACGCGATGCAGCACCTCAGGATTGGCCGCCTCGGCTGAAGCATCGGTCTGCAGCAGCAAGCCCACACGGCGTTGGGTGCGTACGGCTTCCTGCGCCGCAGCGATGGACGCGTGGCCCGAAATCGACACGGGCAGCACCACGCCCGGGAATAGGACGGTGTCGCGCACCGGCAGAATGATCAAGACGTCTTCACCGGTACTCATGGCAGTTCCCTCCTCAGACGCAAATGCAGGCAGCCGTGCTCCAAGCGGCGCTCGGTGAGCACGTAACGTCCGGGCGGCAGTTCGACGCGCCGACGCATGCGGCCGTAGGGAATTTCCAAGCGCACCACATTCATGACCGCACTGATCGCAGGCGGCGCCACAGTGGTGTCGACTTGCAAACCGGTGGGGGTCATGTGCACCGTCACGTCATCGACGCGTGCACCCGGCAGCGCGACAATGACCTGCACATGGCTACCGTCGGCGAATATGTCGGCCGGCGGCTCCCAGACGGGCCGTGCGGAGGGTGCCGACAGCAGGTCAAAAAATTGCCGGTGTTTGCGCTCCGCTTCTTCGAGCATTGCGCAGGCCTCAGCCCACATAAAGGATCGTCGCCGGGTAATATCCATGTGAACCCAAATGCGGGCAGCCGCATCGAAGTTCAAGGGCGCCGACGCTGGACTGAGCCGCCGCGCGCCTAAGACCGCGCCCTAGGGGGTACGCGGCCGGTCCGCCACGCGCACGGTGTAGCCGCCGGATTTCTCGTCCGGCCGCAGGCTCAAGAGTCCGCGCTTTTGTGCATCGCTCAGCATGTCATTGAAGGATCTGAAGCCGTAGAAGCGTTCGTTGAAACCAGGCTGGCGCCGTTTGATTGCTTGCTTGATCATTGAGCCCCAGATCGGTTCGCTGCCGCCGCGCTCCTCGGTCAAGTCCTCGAGCGTTTCGACGATGAGCTCGAAGGCACTGCCCAAATCCGGACCCTTGCCCTTAGCTGCAGGCGGCTCATTCTCCGATGCCGCCGCCGGAGTCTTGACCGTGGCCGCGGCGCGGCGCGCCTTGGAAGGTTGCTTGCGGACCAGGTCATCGTAGTAGATGAACTCATCGCAATTGTTGATGAACAGGTCCGAAGTCGAATTCTTGACGCCGACCCCGATAACGGTCTTGGCGTTCTCGCGCAGCTTGCTGACCAGCGGCGAGAAGTCCGAGTCGCCGCTCAAAATGACGAAGGTGTCGACATGGCTCTTGGTGTAGCACAGGTCCAGCGCATCAACGACCATGCGAATGTCCGCCGAGTTCTTGCCTGACTGCCTGACGTGCGGGATTTCGATGAGTTCGAACGCGGCTTCGTGCAAACCGCGCTTGAAATCCTTGTAGCGCTCGAAATCGCAATAGGCCTTCTTCACCACGATATGGCCCTTGAGCAGGAGGCGCTCCAGCACCTTTTCGATGTCGAAACTCGGATACTTGGCGTCACGCGCTCCGAGCGCAATGTTCTCCAAATCCAGGAAGACCGCCATGGTGGCTTCCGACGGGCTGCTCGGCATTCGCTATTCCTTGATCAAAACCAGTTGTAGTTGAAGCTTACGCTGATTCGCTCGGCATTGACGCTGTTGGGCGCCACCTCGTGACGCAGCCAACTCTCGAACAAAACCAGATGTCCGGCCGCGGCGGCGAATGTCACCCAGGGTTGCGCTTCGCGTTTCGCCTTCGGTTTGCGCGGCGGTGCGGCCATGTATCGATCGAGACGGGGATCCTCGAACTTCGTTCCCGGCGAACCTTTCGGCACCTGGACATAGTAGGTCCCGCTCAACGTGGAGTGGGGATGAAGATGCAAACCGTGCACCGTATGCCGGGGCATGATATTGACCCAGCAATCGGTCATTTCAAGGTCGCGGCCCTCCAAGTTCCATTCGGCAGCCGCCGCAAAAGCGCCGACGTGGCGTTTCAGCTTGCGCCGCAACGATTCGAACGTGGGCGAGACGGTTTGCAGGCGGTGCACCGATCCGTAGGAGGTGTAGCCGCCCGGATAGTTGCGGGCGGACCAGCGCCGGCCGGCGGCATCGTCCAAGCGAAGTTGCCGGCATTCCTTCAATAACTGGCGATTAAGATCGCCCGGATCGCCGCGTTGCAACGCTGACTCGTACACCAGCGTCGGAAACAAAGCGTGAATCGCCATTGCTGCCGCTACACGGTCAGCTTGACTTCATTGAATTGGATCAGCGGCGCGACGTCGGTGTACCGCGGGATATCGGCCTGCAGTTCGGCGGCGGCGGGTTCCCACACTTCCACAAACGCCGCGATGCTGTCGAAATAGAATTGGCATCCACCGTGAAACGCGGGGGGCTCTCCCGGCGCGGTGCCTTGCAGGCCTGCGTCCACTTCGGTCTTGCGCAGATTCTTTTTCAACAGGCGAATCGCCATCGGCATGTGCGTGGCGACGTAGTAGTTGATATCAAAGCGCGAGCCTGGTTTGTTGGGATAGAGAATCGAGAGCTTTATCATTGGCAATACCTGTTGATTTGAGAGGATCGATACTAAGGCGCGGCCGCTGAGCCGGCCGGTGCGCGGGAGTCGTTTGCGCCGTACAAAATGCCCGGCCGAGGGAAACCCAGCGCTTTGGCGTCAGCGGCATCGGCCGGCGCGATGCCAATCGCCTCGACGGCATTTTCGGAACCCCAAGGCTCCAGCGGTACGACCGTGTAACCCATGCCGGTCAGTGCCTGCTTAGTATCTGCGGAGAGGCCAAAAGGTTCTACGGCAATCGTGTCCGGGAACCATTGATGATGGATGCGCGGCGCATCGATCGCCTCCTGCAACGTCATGCCGTGATCGATGACATTGACGATGACTTCGAGCACCGTCGTGATGATTCTCGATCCGCCCGGCGTGCCCACGACCAGAACGGGCTTGCCATCTTTGAACACGAGTGTGGGCGTCATGGAACTCAAGGGGCGTTTTCCCGGAGCAACGGCGTTGGCTTTACCCTGCACCAGCCCAAACACATTGGGCACACCGGGCTTGGCGGTAAAGTCGTCCATCTCGTCATTCAGGAAGAATCCGGTATTGCCGGCGATCACCTTGGCGCCGAAGGAATCATTGATGGTGTAAGTGACCGACACGGCATTGCCCGCATGATCGACGACGGAGTAGTGCGTCGTCGTGGCGTGCTCATCGGCTGCCGCGAGACCCGAAAGCGAGGCAGAGGGCGTGGCGCGATTCGGCTCGATATGCGCACGAATAGTTTGTGCATGTTGCGCTGACAACAGGCGCGCCGTTGGATTGTCGATGAATGCCGGATCACCCAGATAGGTATTGCGGTCGCGATAGGCAAAGCGCATCGCTTCGGTCATGAGGTGGACCGTGGCGCTCGAATGAAAGCCTAAGGTCTTGAGTGGGTAGCCCTCCAGCACCTGCAGCATCACGCACAGTGTAATGCCGCCGGAACTCGGCGGCGGAGCCGAAACAATGGTGTAGCCGCGATAAGCGCAGGCGATGGGAGCGGATTCGGTGGCGGTATAGGCCGCGAAGTCCTCGCTGGTCAGCAATCCTCCGTGTGTGTGCGAGGCGGCGCTGATCGCCGCCGGAATCTTGCCATGGTAGAAGGCGTCCGTGCCGCCGTCGCTGACCGCACGCAGGGTTGCCGCAAGATCGGTTTGAATCAAGCGATCGCCCGGCGCGAAAGGTTCGCCGTGGTTGAGAAAGATCGCTGCAACATTGGGTTGGCCGCGAAACCCCTGGGTACCCTCGGCCAGGACGTCCACATCGCCGCGCGTCAGGATGAAGCCTTCCTCGGCGAGCTTGATCGCCGGCGCGATCAGCGCGGCCCGCGGCAAGGTCCCATATTTCTGACGCGCCGTCTCCAAGCCCATGACCGTGCCGGGCACGCCGACCGCCAGATAGCCGTCGAGACTGCGGCTGGCGACCACCTTGCCGTGCGCATCGAGGTACATATCGGCGCGCGCCGCGAGCGGCGCCTTCTCGCGAAAATTGAGAAAGGTATCCCTGCCGTCTGCCAGGTGAATGGTCATGAACCCGCCGCCGCCAAGATTGCCGCAGCAGGGATGCGTCACGGCGAGCGCGTAGCCAACTGCCACCGCGGCATCAACGGCGTTTCCTCCCTGGCGCAGGATCGCGGCCCCGACGTCGGTCGCGAGGTGTTGGGAACTCACCACCATGCCCTTGTTCGATTCGAGTTCGAGAGGCGCGGCTGCCTGGGCGGTCACACAGGGCGCGAGCATTAGGGCGATGGCGATGCGTGCGTACATGGCTGCAAGAGTATCGCAACGTCCAGGCTGGCGGCAGCACTTGTCAATGACGAGTGCTAACACAGGTTGGTGAAGGCGTGGGGCGATGCGCGGATAGTCGAACCAATGGCCGCCCCGAATCAGTTGGGAGAGCGTTACATGAACGCCGAGGATCTCGCAGACACTGCGGAACTGAGACACCGGATCCGCCGGCTCTTGGCCGTGTTCAGGGCAATCACGATTCATATGCAGGGCCAACATGACTCACATGAGCTTGCTCAACACCTTGCGGGCCGGGTTGGCGCCATTGGCCGCGCAGCGATAGCCCCCATTGCCGGCGGCATGGATCTCGAGTCCCTGGTGCTCGATGAACTGTTGGTCGGCGGCGTGTACCGTGCTGAGACGGTGGTTGAGGGACCCTCTGTTCGGCTCAATGCCAAGGCGTCGGAACTCATGAGTCTCGTCATCCATGAGCTGGCCACAAATGCCATCAAGTTCGGCGCGCTCTCCCAACCGCAGTCGCGGCTGCGCGTGGTATGGTGGTTCATCGGTGCCGCCGCCGGCTCGCGATTGCACTTCGAATGGGCGGAGAATGGCGTACGGATGGCCGCGGCCGCGCGCTATAGTCCAGGCTTCGGCTCGCAAGTCGTCAAGCGTCTGGTCGCCAGCGAGTTGCATGGGGATGGTGAGTTGCTACTCTTAGAAGAAGGCGCACTCTGCAGCATAGAGTTGCCCTCCGGCGAGGTGCTGTTTAAAAATGAATAATCCGCTGCTGCGCAAATTGTCCAATTTCACCCAGTTGTCCGACGAGGAATGCAAGGCCGTCAACGAGAGTATTTTGGATGTCCGCGAATTTGCGGCTCGCGAGGATGTGATTTCACAAGGCGATCGCACCGGCGGTGTGAAGTTGCTGCTGGAGGGATTTGCCTGCCGCTACAAAGTACTCGAGGACGGCCGCCGGCAAATCGTTGCCTACTTTGTACCGGGCGATCTGTGCGACTTGCGCGTCTTCATCTTGAAGCGCATGGACCACTCCATCGGCGCCGTGGTCGCCTCGAAGGTGGCCACGATTTCTCCCGAGAACATCCTCAAGATGACCCATAATTATCCGACACTAACGCGCGCCCTGTGGTGGTCGACACTCGTGGAGGAGGCGGTCGCGAGGGAATGGATCGTCAACGTGGGTCAACGCAATGCCCTGGAACGGATCGCGCACTTGTTTTGCGAGCTGCTGTACCGTTTTCGGGCAGTGGGTTTGAATCAGGGGAATTCGTGCACCTTGCCCCTGACCCAGGTCGAATTGGCCGAAACCTTGGGCCTCTCGCCGGTCCACGTGAATCGAACTCTGCAGGAACTGAGACGCCAGAAGCTGATCACCTTGGAAGGCGGCACCCTGACGATTCAGGACTTGGAAGCCTTGAAAGACGTGTCGTTCTTCAACCCGGATTACCTGCACTTGGATTACAGCAACGACAAGGCGAAGGGCGACGAGCGCGAAGGCAAGTAGTTGCTTTATGTTAGCGCGTTGGATGCTCCGGACGCATAAGCTGCGTGGCGAGAAGACCAATAAATAAATGCCATGCAGTACAACGAACATCAACTGGCGCAGCTCGCCGCGACCGTGGCCGCGGGGCTGGCGCGCGGCTCGGATTTGCTGGATCAATCCCTGGACAAGGAAAAGGCACGCACCGCCGCGCGCAATCTGGCGCAGTTAAGCCTGCTGGTGGCCCGCCACATTCTGGCAGGCGCTCATTGTGCCGCGCTGAAAGTCGACGAGCTGGAACTGCTGTACGACGACGCGGATTTTCTCTAGCTTATTTTGCGGCGGGAACCGGCGTCGCCATCGGCTCACCCTTGTCGACGATCCACGCCGATACCGCCATGCCGCCGTCCGATCCCGGCGCCAACACCAGACTGTGTATCGCGCCGCGCGGATTGAAGAAACTGTCTCCCGCCTTCAGATTCCGGTCGGGCTGCCCTTGCGTCTTCAAGATCAGATTTCCCTTTAGCACGTAACCGGCCTCATCGCCGGGATGCGTGTGATAGCCGATGGCGGAGCCCGGCGGCAATGTCGCGGTACCGATCACGATCTCTTTGCCGGCGACACCGGACTGATCGTGACGCTCCATGATGTTGCGCACCGGCTGGGCGGTTGACTTGGGTTCGTCGGCGGCCGCATTCAGCGACAGTGCCGCGATGGCCAGGAGTGAAAGGTGTACTAGCTTCATTTTGATGTTCTCATTTTGTTGAAAAAATGGATGTTATCAGTGCGAGTAGGAGATGCGGAAGATCACGTTGTTGCCGTCCTCGCTCAACAACAAGGATCCGTCTGGCAATTCCACGGTGGCAACCGGACGTCCCCAGACATGGGCGTCATCGACGACAAATCCCGTCAAAAAGTCATCATAATCTCCGGTAGGCTCGCCATTTTTCATGTGGACGCGCACCAATTTGTAACCGGTACGCAGGCTGCGGTTCCAGGATCCGTGGAATCCGACGAAGGCATCGCCGACGAACGCGGCAGGGAAGGCGGATTTTCCGTGGGAGGCTTCATAAAAAGTCATGCTCAGCGCCGCTGAGTGCGACTGATAGAGAACGTCGGGTACCGATACCTTGCCGTTCAAGTCCGGCCGGTCGCCCTTCAGGCGTGGATCCTCGTTCGAGCCAACGTAGTACCACGGCCAGCCGTAGAATGCGCCGCGCGCCACGCGCGTCGAATAGTCGGGTACCAGGTCATCGCCCAATGCGTCGCGCTCGTTCGTCGTGCACCACAAAGCGCCATTGGCCGGCTGCACGGTCAGGCTCACGCAGTTGCGTATGCCGTTGGCGTAGTTGCTGGGCGCTGCCGGAGCGGCCGCATCGAATTCCAGCACCGCCGCACGATTGGTTTCCACATCCCAGGCGCCACCGAGACCGTGCACGGCTTCCCAAGACTTGATTTCCTCGGGCTTTTTCTTCGACATGGTCTCAGCGACATTCGATCCGGATCCCACTGACACGAATAGCCGCTTGCCATCCGGAGAAAACGCGATATCGCGGGTGGAGTGGCCGACGCCGCTGGGCAACTCGGCGACGACTACCTGCGCCGCACCGCGCGCCTTCACATCGCCGGCCTGATAGGGGTAGCGCGTGACGCGATTCGTTTCGGCGACATACAGCCATTGCGGATTCTGCGCGTTGGGATAAAACGCCAGGCCGAAGGGCTGCCTCAGTCCTTGTATCAGCACATCGCTGCCGGCCGCACGGATACCGTCAGACGAGGGATGCAGGACGCTCACCCGTCCACCGCGCATTTCCGTGACGAGAATATCGCCATTGGGAGCGACCAGCATTTTGCGAGGGCCGGTCAAGCCTTCAGAGAAGACATCTATGTGAAAGCCCGGCGGCACCGACAACGCGGCGATCGCCGGTTTTGCGACGACCGACGAATTGTTGCGGGACGAATTGGTGGCGAAGGGGGGCGGAAGCGAATTTGCGGTGATCCTGTGGGTTTGACCGGGCGCGTCCAAGCGCCAATTGGCCGAGTTCACGCTGCTGGCAGGTACGGCGACCGCAGTCTCGGGCGAGGCCGGCTTCTGGTTGGCCACGCTCTGAAAATACGCAATGAGGTTGTCGCGCTCGGTGTCATCGGGAACGGCGACAACCATCGATGTGCCCGGCACGACGGTGGTCGGCGAGGCCAGAAAGCGGCTCAATGAGGCCGCATCCCAGGTGAGTTTCGAGTCGCGCAGTGCAGCCGTGTATGAAAACTGCGGCGCGGCGGCCGCCGCCCGCCCCATGATCCCTATCAACGAGGGGCCCTGCGCCCCGCCGTTATCGCCCGATTCCGCCGTATGACAGACGATGCATCGCTCCCGGAATAAGGATTTGCCGGCAGTCGCGTCCGCACCCAGGACAGGACCTGAAGCGAGTACCCATCCAGCCGCGCACCAAAACGTCATCGATCGTGTCACGGCAATAGGTCTCCGGGTTTATGTATCGCTGGTATGGAAATATACCGCGTTCTCATACTATCTTCGCAGGCATGCAGCTATTTGAAATCACGCTGATTCTGCTCTCCCTCGCCGTGGTGTTCCTACAAATCGCACGGCGCTTGCGCGTGCCATACCCATCGCTGCTGGCCTTGGCGGGCGGTTGTGTGGCGGTTGTACCCTTTGCGCCGCATTTGGGCATCCAGCCGCAGCTCGCCCTCGCCCTGTTCGTGGCGCCTGCGGTTATGGACACCGCCTTCGACATGCCGCCGCGCGAAATGCTGCGCAATTGGGTGCCGCTGGTCTCCCTTGCCGTGGTGCTGGTATTGCTCACCACCGCGGCGGTGGCTTGGGCCGCCGTCGCTCTGGCCGGAATACCCGTGGCCGCCGCGATCGCGTTGGGCGCCATCGTGGCTCCCCCGGATGCCGCAGCGGCTTCCGCGGTGCTGAGTGAATTCAGCCTGCCGCGCAGAACGCTGGCGGTGCTGCAAGGCGAGAGTCTGCTGAACGATGCCGTGGCCCTGCTGGTGTTCGGAATTGCGGTGACGGCCGCGGTGGCTCCGGACGCAGCATGGCATTCCTTGGCACCGCGCCTGTTGATTGCGGTTCCGGGCGGCGCCGTCCTGGGCGTACTCATGGCGCAGTTGGGGATGCGCCTCTTCCCCAGGCTCGCTGGAACGCTGTCCTTGATCATCGTGCAATTCTTGGTCACCTACGGCACGTGGATTTTGGCCGAGCGGTTGCAGCTGTCACCGATCGTGGCCGTCGTCGCCCTTGCGGCGGTGGTTGCACGGTACATGCCCTCGCGCACCAGCGCGCGTGATCGGGTCAACTCGTACGCGGTATGGGCGACGGTGGTGTTCATACTCAACGTACTCGCGTTCTTGCTGATGGGCCTGCAGGCGCGCGACATCTTGGATCAATTGCAGAGCGATGCGCTGTGGCATGCCTTGCAATTTGCGGGCATTGTGCTCGGGATTGTGATCGGCGTGCGCTTTGTATACGTCATGACGTACGGCTTCATGCTGCGCAGGTTCCGCACCTTTTTCGAGCCTCGGATGCACGCCAAGGTGCCCAAGGCGTCGATCGGAATATTGGTGTCGTGGTGCGGCATGCGCGGTCTGGTCACGCTGGCCACCGCGCTGGCGCTCCCGGAGAATTTTCCCAGCCGCGATGTCATCCTGCTGAGTGCCTTCATCGTCGTGCTTGGCACGCTCATCGTGCAGGGTTTCACCATCCGCCCCCTGATCGGCCTATTGCGCATCGCACCGGATTCGTCCCTGGATGAGGACGTCAGCCGGGCGCGCAACGCGATGCTGGATGCCGCTCTCAGTGAGTTAAGGGAGTGTTCCGGAGATGCCGCCGCCGCGCTGTGCGCCGAGTACGGCGCCGCGCGCGCGGGCAGCGTGGATCGATCGCAGCCGGACACCGAGTACGACGGCCTGCGCAGGCGGGCCATCGCGGCCGAGCGGCGTCTGCTGGCGGATTGGCGCCGCGAGGGCCGGATTCAGGATGATACCTATCATTTGTTGGAAGACGAATTGGACCGCGCCGAATTGCACGTGGCGCCCATGGCGAGCACTTCGTTGGACGGCTGAAACTCCGGTGGACGGATGACATGCAGGCCGGCGGCCGGTAGCCGGACCGGCTGGGCAGCCGTTTACCTGTCGGCCGTCGCGTTATCACGACTGTTCAGCCGGCGTTACGCGCTACTGCTACCATTGGCTGCAAACTTTTCGCCGGCGGCCGTGTCTCAACGCTGGAACCTAAATCGTGGCAACGCAGGGAGACCACGGGATGTCTTCACGAATCTTCGCAATCACAGCGCTGGGCGTTCTGACGACCCTTTCTGCGGTCTCGGCCGTAGGTCCTTCACAGCCCATGCTCCATCGACCGAATTTGGCCGGCAAATCTTTGCTGCATGTCGCCGGCAGCCGCAGTGCGCAGCAGCGCGACAGCGCAACGGGCTCGAAGTTCGATGGGTCGCTGGCTGAAATATCACGCCATGCCAACAGCGTTCGCCCCGGCCATGCGCTCGAGGATTTGCATGCATTGAATCCCGCGGCGAGGTTTAGCCAGCCTACGAACAGCTCGACACCGCTGGTGTTGATCGATGCCATTACCACGGGAGATCCGAGGAAACTAAAGGCCGCGCTGGTGGGATTGGGCTTGCAGCGCGCGTCGCAGTATTCCAACGATGTCAGTGGTTGGTTACCGCTCGACCAATTGAATGCGGCCACGACGTTGACTGAAGTACACGCCATTCGGGCGGCGATGATGCGAACCAAGAGCGGCGCGGTCACATCGCAAGGCGACTACGCGCAGAACAGCGATTTGGTGCGTTCGGACAACTCGCTGAACGGTGCGGGGGTTACCGTCGGAGTTATTTCCGATAGTTGTGATTGCTACGCCGTGTATGCCAACAACGGGGTGCCGGCCGGCGGCAATGCGGGCTACGCCAACAATGGATTTACCGCCGACGCGGCTGCGGATGTATCGAGCGGCGATTTGCCTTCAAACGTCAATGTGCTCGCAGAGGCCGATCCGCAAGGGGGTGGCTGTATGAATTACGG
>DASYIN010000047.1:0-9557 GCA_035997505.1 Steroidobacteraceae bacterium
TGCTCCTTCAGAATGCCGCGATAGACCTCGGCGCAACTGCCGGTGCGATCCTTCGCTATGCCTTCCACCCGGATGCGGTAGGGCGGACTGGTGTCGAAGACATAGATCAGGGCGAAGGTGAACAGCGTGATGATCACGGCAAAATGCAACAGGCCGAGGCCCGCAGTCAGTCCTACCAGGGTAACGATGATCAGCCGCACCGTGTCGCGCGTCGAATCCGTCGCCGAACGGAAACGGATGAGACCGCCGATGCCGAACACCACCACACCGACCACGGTGCCGAACTCACGCACTGCCACGCCGATCACCGCGCCGATCACCGCATACATCACAAAGACATGGGGCATGTCCGCTTCATGCAGACCCCCTATCTTGCGCCGCGTCGCTGGGTGATAGCCGATCAGGGCTCCCAGGAAGCTGGCGAGCACCAGGATGCCGAACGAGTTCACGATGAATTGCAAGTCTGTCATGCCGGACCAGTCCAGCGCGGCAGCCGGAGCATGCGTTCCGTCAAACAGGGGTTGACCGGGAACAGCCTGGTCAGCGGCTAGATGTGTCACGACATTTGACCCCGATCAATGCAAGCACACTTTCATCAAATCGGCCACCTTGGACGGCGATCCGGCCTCCTCGAAAAAGTCGCCGAGATAACCTGCCGCGTTTCGGCGCGTCCGATCTTCCAGCTGCGGCGTTTCGTTGAGTATGGCCATCAGCGAGTCTCGGCGGGTGGAAATCTGCGCGAGGAATGCCTTGGCCTCCTCGTTATGCGCGCAGAAGCCGCGATAGCGCCGCACCTTCACATTGGCGACATGGATGCCTTCCGGCGGCACGGCATAGGGCGCGTTGACCAGGCCGGCATAGTCAAAGTCGTAAGGCACGGGGATCAGGCCCGTCGATGCGCCGGCCGCGCCCTCCGGCTGCAACAGCCGAGCATTGTGGCAACAATCCGTGCCGGCTGGACCTGCCGTCATGGCCCAATCCAGGTTACTGATCATGTACTCGAACACCGCGTAGCGCGCCGCGGCGGCCGCATCCAATTGCGAGGCGGATATTTTTCGGACACCCCTGAGCCGTTCCTGAGCGTTGCGCTTCGCCACATCATCGACATCCTCAATAAAAAAGCCGGGCCGTGTGCTGAGGGCCCTGCCGTCCTTGCCGGTATAGTCGATCTTGGCAAGGCGGACGTTGAAGCTTTCCGGGGTCAGGGCGCGGTATAGCCGGTAGGCGGCATATTCCAGCAGCAGATATTGCTGGTAATCCGCCATGCGCTGGCACTGAGTCACCAGCTTGAGGTGCTTCTGTCCCTTGAAGACGGAAGACGGTCCGGGTTTTTCCGTGAACTCCACGCGCAGCGGCGGGAAGGCACATATCTCTTTCTTGCGCCGTGTGATGCCGCGCACCGACAAGCTCACGGGCAAGGATTCTGGCGCCGCGCCGCCAACCTTCAGCACACCGGAGACCGGCTTAGCGCCTTTATCGCGCGAAATCGTGTCGAGCGGTCCCGAGAGGGTCAGGCTCAGCATCGCGTCGCTGGCAAATAATGGCTTGGGGCCATCGGCGGCGCGGACCGGATTTGCGCAGGACAAGATGGAAAATATCGCGGCGGCGAGTGCCATTTTCAGAACCAAGCACATCACGGTGTTCCCTGTTTTGAAGGTTGCTGAGATCGTGCGACGACATGCGGGACGGGCGTCCCATCGACAATGTCCAGATAAGAGACGGTACCGCCGTACACGGCCGAAATCCCAGTATCAATACAAATCAGCCTTCCGTCCTGGAAGAGAGCGATTCCCGACAGGATGGGCGTGTGACCGAGCACGATTCGCCTCGCGCCATAAGCAGATAGTAGGGCATTCAGCTGATCTTCGCCGGCCGGCTGAATCTGGGCCGGCGTCCGCGCCACGTGCGTTTCGGCACTGGCGGACGCCAGCGACTGTGCCAGCCCGCGGTACCAGAGCGGCCCCTGCTCATCATTGATGATCGCTGCGGGGTCGGTATTGCGAGCAGTCAGCGCGGCGGCGGCTCGAGCATTGATCTCCGCTACCGACAGATCGAGATAAGCCGGACTAATGCCGCCATGCACGAACAGCGTGCCGTCCAGCAGGACGACAACAGGATTTTTCACCACCCATCGACCGATGTCGCCCTGATCGCTCCAAGCGATCTGGTGCTCAATGCGTCCGAGTGGGTAGGCTTCGAACCAGGCCTTTTTGATCGCCTCGCCGCTCATCTGCGGGTCTTTTTCGCGATAGGCCGATTCGATAGCAACCTTGTTGGAATTCAAGACATTCTCGCGCCGCGAGGCCGATCGGCGGTCGGCATAGCCGGCATAGTCAGCGGCCGAGACATAGCGCAGATCGCCGGTGAGGTTCATGGCTTCGTGATTGCCGACCATGGCGATGAGCTGACCGCGGGCGCGGGTCGCTTCTTTCTGCAACCGCATGAGATCCTCGATGATCTCGCGCGAATTCGGGCCCCGATCGACGGCATCGCCTGTCTGGATGAGAATCGTGTCGCCGCCGCTCCAATGGCCCTTATTATCGACCAGGCCGGCGGAACGGAGGATATCCCGCCAAGCGGAAAAATCGCCATGGAGGTCGCCGACCGCAACGATGCGATGCAAGGGGGAGGCTGTGGCAGGTACGAGCAGGGCGAGGAGCGTCGCCAGCCATGCAAGGCGCGACCAAAGACTCCGCAAATACATCCCCTTTTTGATACTTTCTCCTGAGGGAGAGTGTCGTCCAACTATCGGCTGTCGTGCAAGCATCGCCGACGGCCACGGGGTCTAAGTCACCGGCATGTTGAAGATCATGATCATCCGGCATGCGGAAAAGCACCAGCATGGCAGTCATGACCGTGGCGTCAGCGAAGACGGCCGTCCCGCGCATCACGAATTGACGGTACGCGGCTGGCAACGGGCCGGGGCCTTGGTGCATCTGTTCGCACCGCCCGGTGGGCTGCCGGATGGCTCCAGTATTCAAACACCCCGCTCGATTTTCGCGTCGGACGCCACCAGGGACAGTCCCAGCTTACGGGCGATGCACACGGTCAGCCCGCTGGCGGCCGCCTTAGGGCTCCCGGTCAATCATGCGTATGCGGAAGAAGAAGAGGCGGCACTGGCGGCGGTGGTGGTCGCGGCGCCATCGCCGGCGCTCATCGTCTGGCACCATGGCGCCATTCCGCGGCTGGTCTGGGAAATTGCTGGCAAGCTGCCGGGCTGCCCCATCCATTGGCCAGATGACCGGTTCGATCTGATCTGGATTCTGGAGCGCAACGCTCCGCGCGCGGGCTGGAGTTTTTCCCAGATCACGCAACGGTTGCTTGCGGGTGACGGTACCGACGGGGCGCCGCCATGAGCGCGCGCTCCCGCGCATGACGTTCGCGGTGATTACCAGCGCCTCTTCTATCCGCTGATACGAACTGGCCGAAGATTACGCCTTTGACTAGAGGCCCCTAAGTGTCGACTCGCTCCCGTTCCGGGACGAGTATTGTCGCAATGGCCATGGGAGGCGGTCCGCGTGGTAAAGTTTTCAATTGATGACGGACTCAGCCGATTCGGATTCGTTGAGGCTCGCGGCCTTGCTGGAACGTTGGTCAAAAGGCGAAAAGGATGCCTACGACCAATTGCTGACTCATTTATACGGCGATATTCACGCCATTGCCGTCCGGCAGTTGCATGGTGAACGCTATCTCACCATCCGGCCCACGGCCCTCGTGCACGAAGTGTACTTGCGGCTATCGCAGCTGCGTCAGATGCAATGGCAGGACCGCGCACACTTCTTGTCGATGGCGGCGCGTGTCACCCGTCAGGCGTTGGTGGATGAGGCGCGACGGCGGCGGGCTGAGAAGCGCGACGGTGGTCGGGCGGTGACCTTGAGCGACACGAATCTCGGCGTGGCCGAAGCAGCCTACGATGCGTTGGATGTGGATACCTTGCTGGCCGAACTGCAGCAATTTGATGCGGTGGCGGCGGACATCGTCTCGCTGCGCGTATTCGGCGGCTTGTCGATTGAGGAAACGGCCGAGGTGTTGAAACTATCCGTGGCGACGGTCAATCGGCGCTGGGTGACGGGCAAAGCATGGCTGGCTCGAGAACTGACCCGGGAGGCGTAAGCGGCGGCGACAATCGCGCGCGCGCCTACCAGCTGTTTGCGGCGGCGCTGGATTTCGAGGGAGAGCTGCGCGAGCAATTCTTGATGCATGAGTGTGGGCTCGACGGTGAGTTTCGAGCCGAAGTCGATGCGCTGCTGTTGATCGCAGCCCGCGACGCCGCCGCAACCGGCACGCTGTTGTCCGCGCCCGGGCGGCATACAGAAGACCTGGCCGGACAGTCGTATGGACATTTCCGCTTGACGACGCGGATCGGCGAGGGCGGCATGGGCGTCGTGTATCGCGCCGAGCGTACCGATGGCGTGCAGCAATCGGTTGCCATCAAACTCATCTCCACCACCGTAGGTCATGCCGGCCAGGTTCGATTCGAGCGCGAAGCGCAGTTGCTGGCGCAAATCGAACATGCCGCGGTGGCACGCTTGGTGGATGCCGGTGTGGAGAGCGGTCGCGCCTGGATTGCCATGGAGTTCGTCAACGGGCTGCGGATCGACGACTACTGCCGCGCCAAGAACCTAAGCACAAAAGACATTGTGGGGCTGCTGGCGCAGCTTGCGGGTGCAGTCGCGGCGGCGCATCGCATGTTGGTGGTGCATAACGACATCAAGCCGGCCAACGTGTTGGTCACCGCCGACGGTGCGCCGAAGCTCATCGACTTCGGCATCTCCCGTGCACTGCAGGAGGCGGGGGCGGCGCTGCCGGGCGCGCACGCCACCATCGGCATGGGTCGATTGTTCTCGCCGGGATTCGCGGCGCCGGAACAGATCAATGGCGGCCCGGTCACGGTGGCGACAGATGTGTTTGGTTTGGGCGCGCTTGCTTATCGGCTGCTGACCGGACGCTCGACGTTTGCGGACGCAGTCGAACCCCTCGACTATATGTTGGCAATCTCGCAACGCGATGTGGAGCTGCCGAGCCGCGCGGCCCTGAAGGCCGGCCGCACGCTTGAAGCGCAGCAACTCAAGGGAGACTTGGACGCCATCTTGAGCAAGGCGCTGGAGCGAGATCCCGCGCGCCGCTACGTCTCTGCCATCGACATGCAAGAGGATCTACAGAACTACCTGACGCGCCGTCCGGTCAAGGCGCGCGTTCCCACGTTTCACTATCGATTGGGTAAATTCGTCCGCCGCAATACGCTCGCGGTGAGCCTCGTCGGGTTACTCGTAGTGGCCCTCATCGTGGGTGGAACTATTGTGGGGCTGCAGAGAAGTCGTACGGCGCAGGCGCGCGATGTGGCGGCACGCCGAGCAGAATTCATAGAGAACTTGTTGGCGTCCGCCGATCCCGGCAGCGGCAAACCCAACGTCACCGTTGCGGCACTGCTGGACTCGGCGGCGCAGCAACTCGACCAGAAGCTCGGCGGTGAGCCGTTGGTCGAAGCCTCCATGCTGGGCATGATTGCCAGAACCAATTCCTCGCTGGGCCGCTACCCAGAAGCCATGGCAGCCAGCGATCGTGAGCTCGCCATCCTCAGATCTCAGGGCGGCGGCGCCTTGGAGTTGGGGCGCGCGCTCTCGACGCGAGGCGACTTGCTGCGGGAACTCGGCAAATGGTCCGACGCGTTGCCGCCGCTGCAGCAGGCGGTGGCATTGCTCAAGCCCCTGCGCGTGCCATCGGATCTTTGCCATGCACTGGATACCTTGGGATTCGTTCTGGCGCACGCAGATCAAGACAAAGCCGCTGAGTCGACCTACCACGAGGAGATGTCCATCGAAATGGCGGGCGACGCGCAGCTGCGCTCGGAACAAATGCATCCCTTGTACGGGCTGGCCATATTGTTGGGCGATCAAGCGCGCTACACGGAAGCCGCGGAGTTTGGACGTCAAGCCTTTGAGATGGCACGCAAGGCCTTGCCAGCTGATCACCCGGATCTGCTCAACATCGAAACGGCGTATGCCAACACTTTGGCTACCATGCATCAGAGCACGGCGGCCGAGCCGCTGTTTCGCCAAGTCATTGCCGCACAAACGCGGGTTCTGGGGCCGGAACACAAGGCTACGTTGCTGACGAAACTGGCACTCGTTGCGGATCTCTTGGATCAACACCGGGATGCGGAGGCGGCAGACTCCGGCTTACCCGTTGCGCGCTCGTTCGAATCGCTGCTGGGTGCCGATAATCTGTATGCGATGGGCGCTTGGCATCAATATGGAGTTGCCGCCTGCGGCAGCCACCAAGAAGAACAAGGTATTGCGGCCCTGCGACGCGTCGCGGCAGCTCGGCAGCGAATTTATCCTCAGGGAACCTGGGTCATTTACAGCTCGCAGCTGGGCATCGGCGTGTGCCTGTATCACATGCGTCAGTATGGCGAATCCGAATCCGCATTGCTGGCCGCCGTTGCGGGACTCGAAACGGCGCGCGGGCCCAATTTCAATCGAACTCAGGACGGCTATCGCGCCCTGCGCGAGCTGTACGCCACCCTGGGCAAAGCCGACGACGCAGCCCGCTGGAATGCCAAGCTAGTGCCCTAGCGGCTTGATGCCCGCCGCGCGCTTCTCGCGCGCACTTGATACGAAATCTTTCGCCGTTACGCCTCTCTCCCTTAAGGACCGTATTCGCGGCTCCGCAACTTAAGGCCAGGGAGAAAAGCAAATGAAACGCATCTTGGGGTATCAAGGCACTATCCGATCACACGGGAGCAAGGCGTTGTTGGTCTTGCTCGTGGGTGCGCTTAGCAACGGAGCGTTCAGTACTCAAACGCTGGCCGCGATAACAACGCCGTCCTCTGGGAAGCCGGCGAGTATCGCGGGGCTACCGCTTAATTTTGAACGCAATTTGGGGCAGGCCCCGGACGAAGTGCAATTTCTTGCGCACGGACCGCGTTACTCCATTGAACTGACGGAGCAGGGCGCGGTACTGGCCTTCGGCGGGGAGGCTTCTGCGGCCGCGAAAGCGATTCGCCTGCGCGTGAAAGGCGCCGCTGACGCCATAAAACCCACGGCCGAGGAAGCGATGGCGGGACGGGTGAATTATTTCATCGGCAATGATCCATCGAAGTGGCGTACGAACATCGCGACCTATAACAAGGTGCGCTACGCCAATGTCTATCCCGGCATCGATCTGGTGTATTACGGCACCGCGGGCAAGTTGGAATACGACTTCGCGATATCGCCGGGATCCGACGCCAGAAAAATCGCGCTGAATTTCGAGGGCGCGCGGCGGCTGCGCCTCGACTCTCACGGTGATCTTAAAATCGAGACGCCCGATCGCGAGATCGCTTTCCAGAGTCCGGTGGCTTATCAAATCAACGATGCGGGGTGGCGATCGCCGGTGAGTGCGCACTATCGTTTGAACGGCACCGCGGTGCGCTTCGAGGTCGGCGCTTACGATCACTCTAAGCAGCTGATCATCGATCCTGTGCTGTCATACTTGAGTTACTTGGGCGGCAGCGGTAACGACGTCGCGGGCATTGCGCCTCCGACGGGTAGTTCTTCGTACTTCTCGGGTCAGGCAGCGGCGATCGACGCCGCCGGCGATCTGTATGTCACGGGCAATACCAACTCCACCAATTTCCCGACGCAGTCCGCATTTGCGCCCCCGCCGGCCAAGACAAACCCCAACGGTGGTCAATCTTGGGCGTTTGTTACGAAATTTGCGCCCGACGCCAAGACGCTGATCTTTTCGACCTATCTGGGCGGCACGGGCGGGAGTGATCGAGCAGCGAGTATCGCGGTGGACTCGAGCGGCAACGCCGTCGTGGTGGGTGTCGCGGTATCCCATGATTTCCCGGTCACCCCGGGTGCCTATCAGACCGTGTGCAACCCGGTGTTCAGCGCGCCCAATGTGGAGGTGCCGAACTGTGACGCGGGGGGATTCGCAGGATTCGTGAGTAAGCTCAGTCCGAGCGGCGCATTGCTCCATTCCACTTTCTTGAGCGGTACCAACACCAACACCAGCGCGTACGCAGTGGCGGTGGATGCTTCCGGGCGGGCGTACGTGACGGGCGAGACACTTCCGGGCGCGGTCGTGCCCGCCGGTGCACCGAGTTCCCAACAAATACCCTTTCCGACCACCGCCGGCGCGGCGTTGGTCACGCCGCCCTATTCGACCGGCGCTGGCGGCTATCAGAACGTGCTGAGCGCTCAGTTTGACGCTTTCATCACCGTGTTTGATCCGACCTTGAGCACATTGGTCTACTCGTCACTATTCGGCGAACCGCAAGTTTCCAACGCCGGTGTCGGGTTCGGAGGCGCGAGTTTCACTTTCGGCGAGGCGGTGACGGTGGATGCTGCCGGCAATTTCTATCTCGCAGGCACCACGGAGGATGGCTCGCTGCCGACCACTACTGGTGCGTATGAGGCGAATGCGTCGAGTTGCGGCACGGTGACGAACAATGTGCTGCTCAACTGTCCCTTCGTGGCGAAGTTCTCGCCAGTGGGCAGCGGACCCCCGAGCTTGATCTACGGCACGTACTTGGGTCATACGGTCACGCCCGCGTACGGTGACTTGATGACCGGCATCGCGGCGGACGCGGCGGGGGATGCCTATATCACCGGATTTACCAACCAAGCCACGTATCCCACTACCTCCGGTGTCTATCAGACCACCTGCAATCAGTACGGGGTCAATGGCAACACGAATACTCAGTGTGCATCTGCGTTCATCGCCAAACTCAACCCGAGCGGCACGGCGCTGCTGGCGAGCACTTATTTCGGCGGCACCGTGCTGAACAGTGTGGTCGATGCCATCAGTTCGATGGGTCCGATCGTTTTGGATGCCGCGGGCAATGTATATATCGCGGGTGCCGCCTCGGGCGGGTTGGCACAAGTCAATTCGTTGGGTAGCAGCAATGGCGCTGGGAGTGCGGTTTCGCCCTTCGTCGCTGAGTTCAATTCGAGTTTGACGACCCTTAAGTTCTCGACGCTGTTCGGCACCGGCGGCCAATCGCAGCTCGTGGCCGACGGTCTCGCGCTGGACACCGCGGGGCACATCTACGTCGCCGGCAGCGTCAATTCGCCGCCGAGTTCTGCGGCGACAGCGGGTGCTTTCCAAAGCGCTTATGGCGGCGGCGCCGCTGATGTCTTCGTGGCCAAGATCGTAATTCAGACTCCGACCACGACCACCTTGAGCGCCGCGCCGAGCTCCGCGACTGCCGGTACCGCGGTTAACTTGACGGCGACGGTGGCGGAAGTGGGCAGCTCCAGCGTGCCCACCGGAACGGTGACTTTCAAGGACGGTACAACGACCTTGGGGTCGATGACATTGAACGGTACCGGCATCGCGGTGTACACCACGGGCAGTCTGAGCGTCGGTGCGCACTCCATCACGGCGACATACGGCGGCGATTCGGCCAATGGCGGGTCCGCGTCAAGCGCCGCGAGTGTGACGATCAGCGCGGCGGCGGCGCCCACTGTGACTATCAGCGTGGCACCGACGAGCATTACCGTCGGTCAGAGTGCAACGCTCACCTGGTCGTCGACCAATGCCACCGCGTGCACCGCGTCTAACGCCTG
>DASYIN010000048.1:0-20616 GCA_035997505.1 Steroidobacteraceae bacterium
GCAGGATCGCGAAAATAGATTTGCATACAAATAATGAGGGAGTTTCTGCATGCGCATTCGACGGATGAATTATCGCTTCTGGCTGCTGCTCGTTACTTTAGGTCTGGGAGCATCCTTTGGCCCCGCCGTGGCTGCCGATGGCGATCAGTACCTGGGCACCTGGGCGGGAACCTGGGCTGGGGATAATTCCTCGGGACACTTCCAGCTGATGCTGGAGCGCGGCAGCGACGGCAAGCTCACCGGATCCATCGCAGTCACTCAGGACTCCGGCGGCGGCTCCGATTACACGGCAAAACTGAAGGACGCGTCCTTCGCAGGCGACAAGTTCACCGCCGCCTACGATCCGCCCGATGGCCAATCTCAGATCAACATGAAGGGAACCTTCCGTGCGAAGGGTGGCGATGGCGATTGGTCGCTCGGCGCGAAAGCCCAGCCATCGAATCCCGCACTGGCCACGGGGACCTGGAAAATTTCCAAGCCCTGATCTGTTGAGCGCGCGAATCTGCGCGAACGCGCGCGATTAAGCGGCGGTTAGCGCACCGGAGCCGCGGCATCATGGCGCATGGATCAAGTGCACCTGCAGCGCGGTCTGGCCGCCGAACAACTGGCGGCGGAGCATTTGCAAACGCGCGGCCTCAAAATTCTCGGCCGAAACCTGCGCTGTAAGGCGGGCGAACTCGATCTCGTGTGTCTCGATGACGGCGTACTCGCGGTGGTGGAGGTACGCCAGCGCGGCAGCGCTGACTACGGCGGCGCGTTGGCTTCGGTGACCTTCGCCAAGCAGCGTAAGATCATTCGCGCGACACAGTTCTTTCTGCGCGAGAAGAACTGGAGCCACGTGCCTTTGCGCTTCGACGTGGTGGCGATCGAAGGTCTGCCGGAAGGCACGCATCGGGTCGAATGGATCAAGGACGCGTTCCGCGCCCGGATTACTTGACCACTTGCAGCTTGGGCCGCTTCGATGCGGCTGGGCCGGATTTCCCTGTGTTGGGAGCCGCCGGCGGAGTGTCGGTGGGATCGGGATCCGCGTCGCCCTCCGGAAAAATCATGCCCTGCCCGGTCTCGCGCGCATAGATGCCGAGGATGGCGCGCACCGGAACCTGGACCGCAAAACCCACCCCGCCAAAACGAGCCTCGAAGCTGACGAAATCATTGCCCAGCTTCAGCACTTGGGTGGCGGAAAAGCTGACGTTGAGAACGATCTTGCCGTCCTTCACGTACTGGCGTGGAACGGTCACGCCCTCGGCGGCCGCATCCACCACGATGTGCGGGGTTTCACCACTGTCAGAGATCCATTCATGCAGCGCGCGCAGCAGGTATGGACGCCGCGGCTTCAATGGCGCATTTCCTTTTCCGCCTCGGTCAAGCAGGCGCGGAACGTGGAGCGGGCAAAGATGGAATTCATGTACTTCGTGATCGGCTGCGCCTGGGCCGGCAGCTCGATGCCATACACCCGCAAGCGCCAGAGGATCGGCGCAATGCTCGCATCGACCAGCGAGAATTCATCGCTGAGGAAAAACGGTTTCGCCTTGAAGACCTCGGCACTGGCGCAAATCGCTTCGCCCAATACCTTGCGGCTGTGCTCCGCCGTTTTGCTGCCCGGATCGAGTTCGATGTCGTGCGCCAGGGCGTACCAGTCGCGCTCGACGCGGTACAGCGCGACGCGAAACTGCGCGCGGGTCACAGGATCGATCGGCATCAGCGGCGGATGCGGAAAGCGTTCGTCCAGGTACTCGATGATCACCCGCGAGTCGTACAGCACCAAATCCCGATCCACCAGCGTCGGCACGCTGTGATAGGGATTGAGGTCAATGAGATCCTCGGGCAGCGCGTTGGGATCGACATTGACCAGCTCGATGGCAATGCCCTTTTCGGCCAGTACCAGGCGGGTGCGATGACTCCACGGGTCCGCTGGTGCTGAAAACAGGGTCATCACCGAACGACGTGCCACTAAACGGACCTCCTAGGGATTTTCAACGGGCGGCGCCCGCTTAGAGTCAGTGGACGTCCTTCCAATATTCTTTCTTCAGCAGATAAGCGAACACGAAGAAAACCAACAAGAACAGCATCACAAAAATGCCCATCGTTTGGCGGGTTTCCTTGATGGGTTCGGCGGCATAGTCCAGGAAGTTGACGATGTCCCGAACGTATTGATCATACTCCTCCGGCTTCATGGAACCCGGAATCATTGGCTCGACGCCCGCGAGCACCATCTTCGCGTTGCCGTTGCCGTCTTTTTCATTCTTGTAGACCGGCTTCTGCAAGCCTTGCCGGTAGAAAAGCACGTGCGGCATGGCCGTGCTCGCCAGATACAGATTGTTCACGCCCCAGGGCCGGGTCTTGTCGGCGTAAAAGCCATGCAAGTACGAATACAGATAGTTGGTGCCGCGCTCCCGCGCCATCAACGACAGGTCCGGCGGCGGCTTGCCGAACCAGTCAGCGGAATCCGCCGGCATCGCCGTGTTGATTTCTTCGAAGACCTTGGCCGAGTTGAAGATCAGATTCTTGGACAGCTCCGACTCGGGGATCTTCAAATCCGCGGCCATGCGGTTGAAACGCAGGTACTTGAGCGAATGGCAGCCCGAGCAATCGTTCATGAAATTGCGCGCGCCGCGCTGCAGGGAATCAGTATTCCCGATGTCCGTCTCCGCGTGCAGCAGCGGGATGTCCCCTTCTTCCGCGAGCGCAGTGCCGGCAGTAAGAAGTCCCAACGCGATTAAAACGGTGGCTTTAAGCATGTCCAGTAACCCTTTCCGGCTCCGGCTTCACGCTGTCCATCCTCGTGTACCAGGGCATAAGCAAGAAGAACGCAAAATAAATGGCGGTGCAGATCCGCGCCAGGATCGGATAAATACCCGACGGCGGCTTCATGCCGCAAACCGCGAGGCAGATGAAGGAGATGGAAAACAGCGCCAGCATCACCTTGTAGATCGGCCCCTTGTAGCGTATCGACCGTACCGGCGAGCGATCCAGCCAAGGCACGAAGAACAGCACGAACACCGCGGCGCCCATCACCATCACCCCCCACACCTGCGTGCCGAACGCCGACGGGATGGCGCGCAACATCGCGTAGAAAGGCGTGAAGTACCACACCGGCGTGATGTCGGGCGGCGTTTGCAAGGGATTCGCCGGCTCAAAATTGGGTGATTCCAAAAACAGCCCGAAGAAATTCGGCGCGAAGAAAATCACGGCCGCAAATATCAGCAAAAATCCCGCCGTGCCCAGCAAGTCCTTGACGGTGTAATACGGGTGGAAAGGGATGCCGTCGAGCGGATGCCCATCGGGGCCCTTGTGTTTTTTGATGTCGATACCATCCGGATTGTTCGAACCGACCTCGTGCAACGCCATGATGTGCGCGATCACCAGGAAAACGAGCGCCAGGGGCAGCGCCGCCACGTGCAAGGCGAAGAATCGGTTCAGCGTGGGGTCCGCGATGTTGTAGTCGCCGCGGATCCATTCGACCAAGGTGCTGCCGATGACGGGTAAGCTGCTGAACAACGAGACGATAACCTGAGCACCCCAATAGCTCATATTGCCCCAGGGCAGCACATAGCCCAAGAAGGCTTCAGCCATCAGCAGCAAAAAAATCAGGCAGCCGAAGATCCAGACCAGTTCGCGCGGCTTGCGATGCGAGCCGTACAGAAGCGCACGAAACATGTGCAGATAAACCACGATGAAAAAGGCGGACGCGCCGGTGGTGTGCATGTAGCGGATCAGCCAGCCCCATTCGACGTCGCGCATGATGTATTCGATCGACGCGAATGCCTCCGCTTGGGAGGGCTTGTAGCTCATCGTCAGGAAAATACCGGTCACGAGTTGGTTCACGAGCACCAGCAAGGACAGCGCCCCAAAGAAATACCAGAAATTGAAATTCTTCGGCGCGTAGTACTCTGCGACGTGATCCTTCCAGAGTTTCGTCAACGGAAATCGCTGATCTATCCAGCCGATAAATCCTTTGCCGGTGCCGGCGGACTCGGGTGCTGCGGCCATCGCTTACCTCTTGCTTTACGAAACGGGTTTGGCAGCGTCGTCGACGCCGATGACAATGCGCGTGGTGGCCCCGATTGCGTACGGCGGCACGGCCAGGTTCTTCGGCGCGGGCATGCTCTTGAACACACGGCCCGACAGGTCGTATTTAGAGCCGTGGCAGGGGCAATAGAAGCCGCCCGGCCAGTTCGCACCCAGGTCCGCTCCCGCGACTTGAAACGAGTCATTCGGCACGAATGCGCCCAAGGGGGAGCAGCCCAGGTGCGTGCACACCGCGAGGCCGACCCAGTATTCGGGATTGCGCGCCCGGATCGCGCCGCTGGCCTTGATGTAGTCGGGCTGCGTCGAATCTTCGGACTTCGGATCCGCCAACATGTCATCGTGGCCGCTCAATTGATCGACCGTTGCCTTGACGCGGCGGACCACGAACACTGCCTGCCCGCGCCAAACGACTTTCAACATTTGGCCGGCTTCGAGTTTTGAGGCATCGACTTCGACGGGCGCGCCCAAAGCTTTAGCTCGGGCGCTGGGCTTCCATGAGGCGATAAAGGGAATTGCAGCGAACGCGGCGCCGATGACGCCGGTGCCGACGGTCGCTGCGGTCAGCAAGCGGCGACGGCTATGGTCTACCTCGTCACTCATGCACTTAGCCTAGAAAATAGTTGACAATTCTTCACGCAAACCCCTATGGCGGCAGTGTTTCTCCAGGAATAATGGGAGCGCATTATACACAGTTACGTGGGCCCTCCTTAAGGCTCGGGGAGCGATTTTAATTGCGGAACATTCGCGTCCTCGTGGGGTTCCTGATCCGAGCGGTCGTGCTCGGCCTCGCCGTGGCATTTCTCGTGGTTTGGTGGAAGCCCACGCTGTTGGGCGCGCACACGGCGTCGGCGCCGCCCCTGGGTAACGCAGTCCCTGTTACGCGCGACGTCGCGGCAATCCGGCCGCCGGTGGTGGTGGCGAGCTTTGCGGACTCCGTGGCGCGGGCGGCTCCGGCCGTGGTCAATATTTACACCGCGCGCGTCGTGCGGGAGCGCAGCCAGTTGGCGCCCTTGAATCAATTGTTCGGCGACTACTGGCCGAGTTACCGGCAGCGCGTCGAGCGCAGTTTGGGCTCTGGCGTGATCGTCGATGCGATGGGCACCATCGTGACCAACCAACATGTCATCGCGGGCGCCGATTCCATCCGGGTGGTGCTCGCCGACGGGCGAAACGCAGATGCGACCATCGTCGGTCAGGATCCGGACACGGACATCGCCATACTGGATCTTGAAATCGGCGATCTGCCCATCATGCCCATGGGCCGCTCCGATACTCTGCGGGTGGGGGACATCGTGCTGGCCATCGGCAACCCCTATGGTCTGAGCCAAACGGTAACCCAGGGCATCGTGAGCGCCACCGGGCGAGGTCAGCTTGGGCTCGCCACATTTGAAAATTTTATACAGACGGATGCGGCGATCAATCTCGGCAACTCCGGCGGTGCCCTCATCGACGCGCGTGGCGACCTGGTGGGCATCAACACCGCAGTGCTCAATCGGACCTACGGAGGACCTGAAGGCATCGGCTTCGCGATCCCGGTCAATCTGGTGCGCGGCGTGATGGAACAGATCCTCGAGAACGGCCATGTGGTGCGCGGCTGGCTCGGTTTCGTGCCCCAAGACCTGACCGATGAACAATCCGCGCAAATCGGAACCGCGGGCGGCGGCGTGACCGTGGTGAACATCATGGTCAAGAGTCCGGCGTATGAGGCGGGGGTGCGTCCCGGCGATCTCATCACGGGCCTCGCCGGCGATCCGGTGCACAACGCTCAAGATCTGGTCGCCCGCGTGTCCGCGTTGAAACCAGGCGCCTCGGTCGAACTCGCGGGCCGCCATGCGCAGCAACCCTACAAAATCAAATTGACGGTTTTGGAGCGGCCTACCCGGCCCGTCCAACAGCACTAACCGATTGCACGCCGGCGACGGCGTCTGTCGGTGGGTTACGTGGACTAGGTGGGTTACGGTGTGCGGCGGATTTTCGCCCCGAGTTGCTGCAGCTTCTCCTCGATCGCCGCATAGCCGCGATCGATGTGATAGATGCGCTCGATGTCGGTGCGGCCGTCCGCCACCAGGGCCGCCAGCACCAGGCTCGCCGAGGCGCGCAAATCCGTGGCCATCACCGGTGCCGCAGTGAGGCGATCCACTCCCTTGATGATGGCGGTATTGCCTTCCAAGCGAATCTCCGCCCCCATGCGCCGCATCTCCAGCATGTGCATGAAGCGATTCTCGAAAATCGTTTCGATGATGGTGCCGACGCCGTTGGCCACGGTATTGAGCGCCGCGAACTGCGCCTGCATATCGGTGGGAAAAGCCGGATACGGTGCGGTTCGAATATCGATAGCGGTGGGTCTTTTCCCGCGCATATCGACTTCGATCCAGGAATCGCCCGTCGCCACGGAGGCGCCGGCTTCCTTCAGCTTGTCGATCACGGCGTCCAGGTGATCGGGGCGGGTATTCTTCACGCGAATGTGGCCGCCGGTGATGGCGCCTGCCACCAGATAGGTGCCTGTTTCAATTCTGTCGGGCAGCACTTCGTAGGCCGTGCCGCTCAGGCGCTTGACGCCCTCGATGACGATTCGGTCGGTGCCCGCACCCTTGATCTTGGCGCCCATGGCAATCAAGAAATTTGCCAGATCCACCACCTCGGGCTCGCGTGCCGCATTCTCGAGCACGGTCTCGCCATCGGCGAGGGTCGCGGCCATCATGAGATTTTCCGTGCCGGTCACTGTGACCGTTTCCAGCACCAGGCGCGCTCCCTTGAGCCGGCTGGCGCGGGCTTTGATATAGCCATTTTCAATATGGATGTCCGCGCCCATGGCCTGCAGTCCGGCCACGTGGATATTCACTGGACGCGCGCCGATCGCGCAGCCGCCGGGCAGGGACACGTCCGCCGTACCGAACCGCGCCAGCAAGGGTCCCAAGACCAGGATCGAGGCGCGCATGGTCTTCACCAGCTGGTAGGGAGCGAAGTATTCCTTGATGGTGGAGGCGTCGACCTCGATGTGCATTTTTTCATCGATGGTCACCGATACCCCCATGCGCCCGAGCAGCTCGATCATGGTGGTGACGTCCTGCAAGTGCGGGACATTCGACACGGTAACCGGACCATCCGCCAACAGACAGCCGGCGAGAATCGGCAGCGTCGCATTCTTGGCGCCCGAGATGCGGATTTCGCCCTCGAGCGCGATGCCGCCATGAATTTGCAGTTTATCCACGGCCCTGCCTTGCGTATTCATCCGGCGTGAACACCTCCAGGGTAAGAGCATGAATCTCATTACCCACCGCCGCGCCGAGTGTGGAATACACCATTTGGTGCCGTTGAATCGGCTTCTTGCCGACGAATGCGGGCGCGATCACGATGGCCTCGAAATGCACATTATCCCCGCTGGTCACCATCGCATGGCTGCCGCCCAACCCGTCCTCGATCAGCTGCGCCACCTGTTGTGGATTCATGCCGCCTCCTCAAAATTAACCAAGCTTACCTGTATCATTCGCCGATGAATGCCGACTTCACCGACGCGGGCCTGATCGAACTCGGCCGCCAGGCGCTCAGCGTTGAAATCGACGGGCTGCGGGCGCAATTGCCCCGCCTCGGGACGGATTTTGCACGCGCCTGCCGCATTTGTCTTAACTGCCGGGGCCGCGTCGTCGTCACCGGCATGGGCAAGTCCGGGCATATCGGCGGAAAAATCGCCGCCACCCTGGCAAGCACCGGCACGCCGTCGTTCTTCGTGCATCCCGGCGAGGCCAGCCACGGCGATGTCGGCATGATCACCCGCGACGATGTGGTGCTGGCGCTGTCCAATTCCGGCGAAACCGCGGAAATTCTGACCATCCTGCCGGTCATCAAGCGGCTCGGGGTCCCCCTGATCGCGTTCACCGGAAATTCCGAATCGGCACTGGCGCGCATCGCCACGGTCCATTTGGACATCAGCGTGCCGGCGGAGGCCTGTCCGTTGAATCTCGCGCCCACAGCCAGCACCACGGCGGCGCTGGCGGTCGGCGATGCCCTGGCGGTCGCGCTGCTCAAAGCCCGCGGCTTTACCGAAGAGGACTTTGCGCGTTCGCATCCGGCCGGCGCCCTGGGGCGCCGCCTCTTGTTCGTGAAGGACGTGATGCGCACCGGCACGCATGTCCCGACGGTTCGCGCGGACACCACGCTGGCCGAAGGCTTGCTGGAAGTGACTTCCAAAGGTCTGGGCATGACGGCGATCGTCGACGACTCGATGCACGTGCTTGGGGTGTTCACGGACGGCGACTTGCGACGCGCGCTGGACCGCGCGGCGGACCTGCGTACCACGCGCATGGATCAAGCGATGACGGTGGGACCGAAGTTCGTGCTGCCTTCGACGCTGGCGGCAGAAGCGGTGCATCTCATGGAGACGCATCGCATTACCTCGTTGGTCGTGCTCGACGACGATCGCAAAATCGTCGGCGCGCTCAACGTGCACGATTTGTTGCGCGCGGGCGTGTTTTGAAAGCGCGCAAAGCCACGCCGCTTGCGCAAATCCAGCTCCTGATTTTGGACGTCGACGGCGTACTGACGGATGGACGTCTGTACTTCGGCGCCAAGGGCGAGGCGCTCAAGGTCTTTCACGTCCGCGACGGCCACGGCATCAAGCTGATCATGGCGGCGGGCGTGCGCGTGGCGGCCTTCAGCGGCCGTCGTTCCGCGGCCACGACCGCTCGCTTAAGCGAACTGGGCGTGCCGACGGTGGTCCAAGGCTGCAGCGACAAGTTGCTGGCATTGCATCGGTTGACGACGCGTCTGAAGATCGACCCCTTGAACTGCGCCTGCATCGTGGATGACACTCCCGACCTGCCGTTGATGTCCGCGGTGGGACTCGCGGCCGCGGTCGCGGATGCCCATCCGCTGGTAGTGTCCGCCGCGCACTGGGTCGCAGGCTCGCCTGGAGGCTTGGGCGCGGTGCGCGAGTTCTGCGATGCTCTGTTGCGCGCGCGCGCCGGGCGCGGCTGATGGCTTTCCGGATCTTCACCGTGCTTGCCGTCGCTGCTCTGATAATCAGCACCTGGATTTTGAGTTCGCCCGCACACCGTCCATCGACGCAGAGCGCCGGCAAGCAGTCGGAACTGCCGGGCTATTATCTGAAAAACGCCATCCTCACCGACTACGATGCCGCGGGCGCGCCCAGCATCCGCGTCGAGGCCGAACGCATCGATCAGGTCAACCACGGCAACGAAGTGGCGCTGTACAACGTGCGCGTCAACTACGATGCCCCAAACGGTCAGAATTGGATCATGTTCGGCGACACGGCGCATGTGCAGCCCGGCGGCAAGATCATCGACGTCGCCGGCAATGTGCGGCTGCAGGGCGAGAATCCCGGTACGGCGGGTACGGCGGTGATCCGCACGGACCTGATGAGTTATAACGTGCCCGAGTCCACCGCCAGCACCAAGAGCGATGTGCGCATCGAGTATGGCGGCCATATGCTCACCGCCCGCGGTCTGAGCGCGAATTTGAAAGAGCGCACGATACGCCTAGAATCGAAGGTCAATGGCCGCTTCCTCCCTTAAGTGTCTGGCGATCTGTGCACTGCTGATGCCCCTGGCACGCGCGAACGCCGCGGCACAGGTCACACTCAAGCACGATCGTCAGGAGACCATATTGCTCGACTCGCAATCCGTATCGATCGATCTGAAAACCAATACAGCGGTCTTCAGCAAGGTGCGCATCACTCAGGGCACTATGTCGATCACGGCCGATCAAGGCCAGGCGAGCCAGCAGCGCTCCGCGGACCTGTACTTCGAAAACAATGTCTGGAACTTCAAAGGCAACGTGAAAATCACCATGGACCAGGGGCAGCTCACCTCGGATGATGCGCAGATCACCTTCGCGAACAGCCTGCTGAGCAAGGCCATCGTCAACGGCAAGCCGGCGGCGTTCGAGCAAACCGTGACGAAGACCGGCAAGCTGGCCAAGGGCCGCGCCGATACCATCGACTACGATGCGAACAAGCATGTGGTGCGATTATTGAAGGATGCCTATCTGAACTACGGCGACAATGAACTGCGCGGCCAGGCGCTCAAGTACGACGTGCTGTCGCAAAAGGTGATCGCCGAGGAGGCCGAGCAGAATTCGCAGCGCGTGCGCATCACCATCACGCCGCCGCCGCCTAAAAACCCGCCGCCTCCCAAGCCCAATCCATGAGCGTATTGCGGGCGCTGGAACTCGCGAAAAGCTACAAATCGCGGCAGGTGCTGCGTGATTTGTCCCTGGAAGTCGAGAGCGGCGAGGTGGTGGGGTTGCTGGGCCCCAACGGCGCCGGCAAGACCACGGCTTTTTACATGATCGTGGGCCTCACCCGCTGCGAACATGGCGAGATTTTTCTGGACAACCGGGACATCAGCCGCCTGCCCATGCACCGGCGCGCCCAGCTGGGCTTGGGCTACCTGCCCCAAGAACCATCGGTTTTCCGCAAGCTGTCGGTCGCGGACAACATCATGGCCATCTTGGAGACTCGGCCGGGCTTGGATGACGCCGGTCGAACCGCGCGGCTCAAGGAGCTCCTGGGCGAGCTGCACATCGGCCACGTCCGCGACAGCCTGGGAATGAGCCTGTCAGGCGGGGAGCGCCGCCGGGTGGAAATTGCCAGGGCGCTGGCCGCGGATCCGCGATTTATCCTTCTGGATGAACCGTTTGCCGGCGTCGACCCGCTCTCCGTGGCTGATATCCAACGAATAATCAAGCACTTGTCCGACAAAGGCATCGGCGTACTGATTACGGATCATAATGTGCGGGAGACCTTGGGTATTTGCACCAGAGCCTATATCGTCAGTCAAGGTACCGTCCTCGCCTCCGGATCTGCGGATCAGATTCTTGCCAACCCGCAGGTGCGTGAGGTGTACTTGGGACAGGATTTCAAATTATAGGTTGGGCCTGAAAGAAATATGTTGAAGCCGAGTCTGCAGCTTCGCATCGGTCAACAACTGACCATGACTCCGCAGTTGCAGCAAGCGATTCGGTTGCTGCAGCTGCCGTCGCTGGACCTGCAGGCTCACGTCCGCGAAACCCTCGAAACCAATGTCATGCTCGAGGCCGAAGACGAGGCTTTGGAGATACCGGATCCGGTGCGCGAACGTGAAGAGCTCCCGGTGAGGCTCGATGAGAAATACACCGAGCTCGACGGCATCAGCACCCCGGCGGACCAGCACGAAACCCCCGAGGTGGAAATCGCGGATGAGGCCTGGGGCGAGCAAGCCAGCGGCCCCTCCGATCGGGCCTATTCGGGCGACGATGACCGCAACAGCGATTTCAGCGATCAGAACGGTCAGACACTGCAGGAGCAGCTGATCGAGCAATTGGAGCTCGCCAAACTCTCGCCGATCGACATGGCCATCGCCCGCGTCATATCCGACGCCATCACCGATGACGGCTACCTGCATGATCCGCTCGAGGACGTGCGCTTGAGCTTGCTGCCGGAGATCGACGCCGCGCCCGCCGACGTTGAGCGGGTGCTGGCCATCGTTCAGTCGCTGGAGCCGGCCGGCGTCGGCGCCCGCAGCTTGGGCGAATGCATCGCGCTGCAGCTCAAGCAACTCGACCCGGGGACGCCGGCTCGGGATGTCGCCATTCGCGTGGCGCTCGAACACCTGGATTTGGTCGCCAGCCAACAGCTCACGCTGTTGCGCAGGCAACTGCGTTGCAGCGAGGGCGATCTGGAAATGGCGCTGGCCTTGGTGCGCTCCTGTCATCCTCGCCCCGGCGCGGCGGTCAATCCCACTCAGGCGCAATACGTCATACCCGATGTGTTCGTGCGCCGCACCGACCACGGCTGGACGGTCGAAATCAACCAGGCGACCGTGCCGCGCGTGCGCGTCAATCAGGGCTACGCGAATTTGATCTCGCGCGCGCCCGATCACGCCATGCTGCGCACGCAGCTGCAGGAGGCGCGCTGGCTGATGCGCAGTCTCGAGATCCGCAATGAAACCCTGGTGAAAGTGGCGCGCTGCATCGTGCAGCGCCAGACGAGCTTTTTCGAGAGCGGCGAGGAAGCGATGGAACCGCTGATCCTGAAGGATGTGGCCGAAGCGGTGGAGATGCACGAGTCGACCATCTCGCGGGTCACCACCGCGAAGTACATGCACACGCCGCGCGGCGTGTTCGAATTCCGCTATTTCTTTTCGAGCCATGTGGAGGCGGCGGACGGCACGGAGATGTCGTCCATCGCCATTCGCGCCAAGATCAAGAAACTGATTTCGCAGGAGAACCCAGACGTTCCGTTGAGCGATGCCAAGCTCGCGGAAATTCTCTCGCAAGAGGGCATACCCGTGGCCCGACGCACGGTTGCCAAGTATCGCGAAGGCATGCAGATCGCGCCGTCCAACGAACGGAAGCGAGCGGCTGCCCGAGCGTCCTAAAGTGAAGGAGGAAACATGCAATTAGATCTCAGCGGTCATCATGTGGAAGTCACCCCCGCGCTGCGCGGCTACGTACTCAAAAAATTCGAGCGCATCTCCCGTCATTTCGAGCAGCTGATCGACGTCCACTGCGTACTCACGGTCGAAAAAATGACTCACAAAGCCGAGGCCACCCTGATGGTGCGAGGTAACAAGATCTACGCGGATGCCACTGAACAGAACATGTATGCTTCCATCGACGCACTCGCCGACAAGCTCGACCGCTGCGTCAAGAAACACAAGGAAAAGACCTCCGACCACCATCCCGAGGATGTTCTCAAGGCGCGCTGACGCGCCATAGGTAGCCCGCCATGTCGATGCGGCTGATCATCGTGAGCGGGCTGTCCGGATCCGGAAAAAGCGTTGCCCTGCACATGTTGGAGGACATGGATTTTTACTGTGTCGACAACATCCCCGCCGCGCTCCTGAAGCCTTTCATTTCCCACACGGTCCGCGGCATGGGCGACACCTATCCGCGGATCGCGGTGGGATTGGATGCGCGCAATCGCGCCAATGAAATCGAAACCATCCCCGCCCTGGTCGGGGAACTCAGGCGCAGCGGCATCGATTGCGAGGTTCTGTACCTGCACGCCGCTGAGGAGGTGCTGCTCAAGCGCTTTGCCGAGACCCGTCGCAAACACCCTCTGGTCACCGGCGAAGTGGGCCTGCGCGAGGCCATTGCCTCCGAGCGGCGGCTGCTCGAGCCTGTGATCACGGCGGCGGACTGGGTGATCGACACTTCGAACATGGGCGTGCACGCGCTGCGCGAGCTGATTCGCGAGCGCATGGATCGCCGGCATGAAGGCCGTCTGTCGCTGATGTTCGAGTCCTTCGGCTACAAGCACGGTATCCCGGGCGACGCGGACTTCGTGTTCGATGTGCGCAGTCTGCCGAACCCCTATTGGGACCATGCGTTGCGCGGTCTCACCGGCCGGGACCCTGCCGTGATCGAGTACCTAAAGGGGTATGCCAGCGTGCGCAGCATGATCGCGGATTTGACCGCATTCCTCGAAAAGCGCATCGGTGAGTTTTCGCAGGCGAATCGCAGCTATTTGACCATCGCCATCGGCTGCACCGGGGGCCAGCATCGTTCGGTGTATATCGCCGAGCAGCTTGCGGAGCATTTTCGCCAGGCGCACCCGCAGGTGCTGACGCGGCACGACACGCTGCAGAAGCGCTAGGAGCCCGTCCTAGGCGCCGCGCGAAACTGGCGGGCATTCTCTAACTGCAAAAAATCGCGTATTTCACGGGCCCGCGTCTTGGCATCCTGGTAGCCCATTTCGATCATCTCGCGCGTGAAGCCGCGCTCGAACAGCAGGTAACTCAGGAGCAGCGAATTCGGCGCGTTGTGCGCCCCCAAGGCGCGCAGCAGCGTACGCAATGCGCGCGGCAATTCGTCCACATGCCGCCGCGCAACCTCGTTGACGTCGCGCGACGGGGTTATCACCAGGGTGTCGATCGGCTGCATGCCCGCGCTTTCGTTATAGCGGTTGATGCGCTCGAGACTGGCGTTGAGCGTGTCCATGAACAGCGAATCGAGCATGAAGCCGAACATCTGGCTGAAGGTGGGCTCGACCGGCCGCCGCTTGGAGTGCACGCCTGAAGGCACCGGATCGTTGACGCCGATGATCACCAGCCGCGTCGCGCCGAGCAGTATGGCCGGACTCAACGGCGAGGTCTGGCGCATGGCGCCGTCGCCGTAGTACGCATCGTTGAGCAGCACCGGACGAAACAGAAAGGGAATGGCGAGACTGGCCATCAAATGGTCCAGCGTGAGCGTGGCGCGCACTCCCTTGCGGTACACCCGGGTCCAGGGCTCAGCGTTGGGTTCGGCCGCGAAAAACGTCACCGAATCCGCATCGCCGTAGCAGGTCGCGCTGATGCCGATGGCGTGCAGGTGGGTCTTGTACAGGCTGCGTGGAATACCGTCGAAGTGCAGATGCGTGCGCAAGAGTTCCCATAGCGGCGAGTTGTCGAACAGCGAATGCGGCGGCTGCACCAGCCAGCCGCCGGTGAGAAACGCCAGGAACCAATGCAATCCGGACCGGAGCATGCTGACCGCGTCCGCCTTGAACACCTGGTGCACGCGGAAGTCCCGCCACACCCTTTCGATGGCAACGACCGAGCGGCGGAAATGCGCCGCGTCCGAGGCCAGGGCGATGGCGCTCACCGCGCCCGCGGAAGTGCCGGTAATTATCGGAAAGGGACACGCAGAGCCGCGCCGCAGCAGGTCCGCAATGCCCTTCAGAACGCCCACCTGGTAGGCCGAGCGCGCCCCGCCGCCCGTCAGCACCAAACCGAGTTGGCGGGGCTCGTGGATCATGTCAGTGCGTCGATGAGGTCATCGAGTCCCGCGAGCGTCAAGGGATACATGCGTCCTTCGAGCATGTCGCGGGTCATGTCGATCGACGCGGTCTGGCGCCAGCGCGACTGGGGCTGAGGATTGATCCAGGCAAATTTCGGGTACTGCTTCATCAGGCGCTCGAGCCACACGCTCCCCGGTTCCGGATTCCAGTGCTCGACGCTGCCGCCGGCGTGCGTGATTTCATAGGGGCTCATGGTGGCGTCGCCCACCAGGATCAGCTTGTAGTCCGGGCCGTAGGTGCGGATGATCTCGGTCGTGCTCACGTGCTCATTGAAGCGCCGCCGATTGTCCTTCCAAAGCGACTCGTACACGAAATTGTGAAAATAATAGTGTTCGAGATGCTTGAACTCGCTGCGGGCGGCGGAAAATAACTCCTCGCAGGTCTTGACGTGATCGTCCATCGATCCGCCGATGTCCAATAGCAGCAGAACCTTGATGACGTTTTTGCGCTCCGCCTGCATTTTGATGTCGAGCCAGCCTCCGGAACGCGCGGTGGCATCGATGGTATCGGCCAACGCCAGCTCGTCGGGCACGCCACGGCGCGCGAACCGGCGCAGGCGGCGCAGCGCGATCTTGATGTTGCGCGTGCCCAGCTCGACCTTGTCGTCGAGATTGGCGAACTCGCGCTTGTCCCAGACCTTCACCGCGCTGCGATTGCGTCCGCCCTCCTGCCCGATACGCACGCCCTCGGGGTTGAAGCCGTAGGCGCCGTACGGCGAGGTTCCCGCCGTGCCGATCCACTTGCTGCCGCCCTCATGGCGCTTCTTCTGCTCCTCGAGACGCTGCTTGAGCGTCTCCATCAATTTCTCCCAGCCACCCATGGCCTCGATCTGCGCCTTTTCCTCGTCGGTGAAATCGCGCACCGTCAATTTTTCCAGCCAGTCGGCCGGCAGCTGCCGCTCCAGCATCGCGAACACGTCCTCGATGCCTTTGAAATGCGCCGCAAAGGCACGGTCATAGCGATCGTAGTACTTCTCGTCCTTCACCAGACAGGTGCGCGCCAGATAGTAGAAGCGTTCGGCGCTCAGGTCGCCCAAGCCGGCCTTGAGGGCCTCGAGCAGGGTCAGCAATTCGGTGATCGAGACCGGCACGCCGGTCTTGCGCAGCAGGAAAAAGAATTTAACGAGCATTCCGGCGGTGCAGGAACACGAGCTGTTCGAACAGGTGCACGTCCTGCTCGTTCTTCAACAGCGCGCCGTACAGCGGCGGAATGAGTTTCTTGGTGTCGTCGCTGCGCAGCGCTTCGGGGGAAATGTCCTCGGTCACCAGCAGCTTGATCCAATCGAGCAGCTCGGAGGTGGTGGGCTTCTTTTTCAGACCCGGCGTATCGCGGATCTTGAAGAACGTCGTCAGCGCCTCATGCAGCAGCTCGCGCTTCAGATCGGGAAAATGCACATCGACGATCTGCGTCATGGTCGCCGTGTCGGGAAATCGGATGTAGTGAAAGAAGCAGCGCCGCAGGAATGCGTCCGGCAGCTCTTTTTCATTGTTGCTGGTGATCACGATAATCGGCCGATGCCTGGCGCGCACGGTCTCGCGCGTTTCATAGACGTAAAACTCCATCCGATCCAGCTCGCGCAGCAGATCGTTTGGAAATTCGATGTCCGCCTTGTCGATCTCATCGATGAGCAGCACCGGCTGCACCTCGCAATCGAAAGCTTCCCACAAGTTGCCCTTGAGGATGTAGTTGCGGATGTCCTGGACGCGTGGATCGCCCAGCTGCGAATCGCGCAGGCGCGAGACGGCGTCGTATTCGTACAGCCCCTGCTGCGCCTTGGTGGTGGACTTGATGTGCCACTCGAAAAACGGCTTCTCCAAGGCGCGCGCGATCTCGTTCGCCAGCAGCGTCTTGCCCGTCCCGGGCTCGCCCTTGATGAGCAGCGGCCGCGACAGCACCACGGCGGCATTGACCGCGGCCATCAACTCCTCGGTGGCGATGTATCGTTCGGTACCGCGGAATTCGTTGGCCATTAAAAGCTACTTTCGCGTGACGCGCAGGATTTGCATGGAGTTGGTACCGCCGGAGATGCCGCTGAGCTCGCCCTTGGTGATAATGATGTGATCGTTCTCGAGCACCAAATTCTGGCCCAGCAGCAGGCGGAAAATCGAGAAGTACACCGCTTCGCCCCGATCCTCGACATCGTAGGCGATGGGGTAGACGCCGCGATACAAGGTCACGCGGCGCCGCGTACTTTCGTGCCGCGTGAAGGCATAGATCGGGATGTCCGAACGCACGCGCGACATCCACAGCGCCGTCGAACCGGACTCGGTCAGGGCGACGATGGCCTTCACGTGCAGGTGATTCGCGGTGTACATGACCGCGGCCGCAATGGCCTCGTCCGTCTGTGAAAAGAATCCACTCTGACGCTGGCGTGCGCGGGTATGCTCCACTTCGTATTTTTCCGCGCCGACCACGATTTGCGCCATGGCTTCCACGACCTTGACCGGATGCCGGCCGGAAGCGGTTTCAGCCGACAACATGACGGCATCGGTGCCGTCCATCACGGCATTGGCGACATCGGACACCTCGGCCCGCGTGGGAATCGTGGCGGTAATCATCGACTCCATCATCTGCGTGGCCATGATCACGACTTTGTTCTGATGGCGCGTTTCCTGGATGATCAGCTTCTGCAAGCCGGCGAGCTCGGCGAATCCCATTTCCACGCCGAGGTCGCCGCGCGCCACCATCACGCCATCGCTGGCTTTGACGACGGCGGCGAGATTCTTGATGGCTTCGGCGCGCTCGATTTTGGCGACCAGCAGCCCGTGGCCGCCGGCCTGGCGCAACAAGCCGCGCGCCTCGTCCATGTCTGCCGCATCCCGCGGAAAAGAAATGCCGAGGTAATCGACCTTGAGGCGAGCCGCCGTGACGATGTCTTCGCGGTCCTTGTCCGTCAGCGCCCCGGCGGACAATCCACCGCCCTGCCGGTTGATGCCCTTGTTGTTGCCGAGTTCTCCGCCCACCAGCACGCGGGTCTTGATGCGCGGGCCGTCGATGCTCAGAACCTTGAGGCTGATTTGCCCGTCGTTGAGCAGCAGCACGTCGCCGGCGAACACGTCCGTCGGCAATTTCTTGTAGGCAATGCCGACCGAATACTCGGTGCCGGCATCGACGGCTAAAGAGGCGTCCAAGGTGAAATCCGCGCCGTCCTTGAGCTCGATCTTTCCGGCTGCGAACCGGTCGATACGAATTTTGGGACCTTGTAGGTCGCCGAGTACACCCACATAGCGGCCGGCCTGTCGCGCCGCTTCACGTACCAGCTCGATCCGGCGCGCATGATCGGCCACGACGCCGTGCGAGAAATTCAGGCGCACCACGTCCACTCCGGCCCGCACCATATCGGCGAGCACCGCCGGGTCATCGGTGGCCGGACCCAAGGTGGCGACAATTTTCGTGCGCCGTAAACCTGCGTTCATGCCGCGCGCTGCTCGAGAATTTCGACAGCGGGAAGCTTCTTGCCTTCGACGAATTCCAGAAAAGCGCCGCCGCCGGTGGAGATGTACGAAATGCTGTCCTCGATGCCGTATTTCTCGATGGCGGCCAGGGTATCGCCGCCCCCGGCCAGGGAAAAGGCCTTGCTGCGCGCAATCGCCATGGCCAGGGTGCGTGTGCCCTCGCTGAATTGGGGGAATTCAAACACGCCGACCGGTCCGTTCCAAAGGATCGTGCCGGCGGAGGCCACCAGTGCGGCAATCACCTCGGCCGAGTCCGGGCCGATGTCGAGAATCATGTCATCGGCCGACACCTGCCGCACGTCCTTGACGTCGGCTTCCGCCTTGGCGGAAAACTCCCGGCCAACCACCACGTCCGTCGGCATGGGAATGACGATGCCGCGCTTCTTGGATTGCTCGAGCAACCGCTTGCAGATATCCAGCATATTGGGCTCGTACAGCGACTTGCCGACATTGAGCCCGAGGGCCGCCAGAAAGGTATTGGTGATGCCGCCGCCGACGATGAGCTGATCCACCTTGCTCAACAGCGACTCGAGCACCGTGAGCTTGGTCGAAACCTTGGAGCCGGCGACGATGGCGAGCAGCGGCCGCGCCGGCTTCTCCAGCGCGGTTTCGAGCGCAGATAATTCACTGACCAGCAGCGGGCCGGCGCAGACGACGGGGGCGTACTTGGCTACGCCGTGGGTGCTTGCTTCGGCGCGATGCGCCGTGCCGAATGCGTCCATCACATAGATGTCGCACAGCGCCGCCATGCGCCGCGATAAATCTTCGTCGTCCTTCTTCTCGCCCTTGTTGAAGCGCACGTTTTCCAGGAGCACGACCTCGCCGGGGGCGACTTCGACGCCGTCGAGCCAGTCCTTCTTGAAAGCCACGGAAATACCCAGCAGCTGCGCCAGACGCTTCGCGACCGGGGCCAGGGAAAACTCCTCCGCGTACTTGCCCTCCTCCGGGCGTCCGAGATGCGACATGATGAGCACCCGCGCTTTCGCGCTCAGTGCCGCCTGAATCGTGGGCAATGCCGCGCGGATGCGGGCATCGCTGCTCACCGAACCGCCCTGAATGGGAACGTTCAAATCCTCGCGGATCAGCACGCGCTTGCCGCGCAGATCCAGGCTGGACATTTTAGCGATTTTTAAGGGCACGCTCTTATTTGGCCTTCGACCAGGCCAGCGTCGTATCGAGCATGCGGTTGGAAAACCCCCACTCATTGTCGTACCAGGAGCAGACTTTCACGAGCGTCCCTTCCATGACCTTGGTGAGCGTCGAGTCGTACGTCGATGAGGCGGGATCGTGATTGAAATCCACCGACACCAGCGGCTGATCGTTGTAGGCCAGAATGCCCTTCAATGCCCCGTTCGCGGCCGCCTTGATGGCATCGTGAATTTCCTGCACGCTGGTCTTGCGCGCGGCGGTAAAGCTCAAGTCCACCAGGGACACATTGATGGTGGGCACGCGGATGGCGAAGCCGTCGATCTTGCCTTTGAGTTCGGGCAGCACCAGCCCGACGGCGGCTGCGGCGCCGGTCTTGGCCGGAATCATCGACATGGTGGCCGAACGCGCGCGGCGCAGGTCCGAGTGATACACGTCCGTCAACACCTGATCGTTGGTGTAGGAGTGGATGGTGTTCATCACGCCGGCGAGAATGCCGACCTTGTCATGCAGCACCTTCACCAAGGGCACCAGGCAATTGGTGGTGCAGGAGGCATTCGAAATCACCGACATGCTGGATTTCAGAATGTGATCATTCACGCCGAACACGATCGTGGCATCCACATCGTCGCCGCCTGGCGCGGAAATCACGACTTTTTTCGCTCCCGCGGTCAAATGCGCGGCAGCCTTGGCCTTGCTGGTGAACAAGCCGGTGCACTCGAGCACGTAGTCGACGCCCAGCTCGCTCCAGGGCAGTTTCGTCGGATCGCGCTGAGCTACCACGCGGATGCGGTCGCCATTGACCACCATCGAATCGCCCTCGACATGCACCTCGCCGCGAAATCTGCCATGCGCAGTATCGAAGCGGGTCAAATGGGCATTGGTATTGGCATCGCCCAAATCGTTGATGGCGACGATCTTGAGGGCATCGCCGTGCTTGCCCTCGTACAGTGCCCGCAGAATATTGCGGCCGATGCGCCCATAGCCATTGATGCCCACTTTAATTGCCATCGTAATAAGATCCTCTTTTTTTCAGTTAGCCGCGGTTTTCTCGACCGCCTCGATCACTTTCTCAGGTGTAAATCCAAACTGTGGGAACAGCACTTTGGCAGGCGCCGAGGCGCCGAAATGATCGATGCCCACCACCTGCCCTTTGAGCCCCACGTAACGCCACCAATCGGAACGCACTCCGGCCTCGACCGCCAC
>DASYIN010000049.1:0-2819 GCA_035997505.1 Steroidobacteraceae bacterium
ACGGCGACACCATCGCCACCGGCGATTTTGCGCCGAACGACTGGCCTGCGATGACGCGCGCGGTGACGCCGCGGTCGCCGACAACTGGCAGGTCGGCGGCCGCGTAATGCTGGAACGAGGGTGCGATTTCCTCCGAGCCCACGGGAAGCGCGATCCAGCTCTGCAAGCCCAGCATCTTCTGGCCGTTCTTGCGCTGCAAATCCGGCGTGCGCTCGGAATGGGCGATGCCGCGGCCCGCGGTCATCAGGTTCATGGCGCCGGGCTGGATTTCCCGGTTATTGCCCTCGCTGTCGCGGTGCATGATGCAGCCATCGAACAGATAGCTGACGGTGGCAAGCCCGATATGCGGATGTGGGCGCACGTCCATGCCCTTGCCGGACATGAATTGTACCGGCCCGAAATGATCGAAGAAGATGAAGGGGCCAACCATCTGCCGCTTGCCGTGCGGCAGCGCGCGGCGCACCTCAAATCCATCGCCGAGGTCGCGGGTGCGCGGCACGATGACCAGCTCCAGCGCCTCGCAGGATTTGACATCGCCGAGTACGGGATCGTTGTCGGGAAACCAGCTCATGGGATTTTCCATTTTTTTTGTTGGCGGACATCATAGCAGCAACCGTCCGGCGTCGTCCAAGCGCGGAATCGTCAACACGCGGTCACTCCGCCGCGGCGTTCCGCGGCCGGCCGACATAGCCGGTCTCTTCGCCGAAACGCTCGACCATGACCGCTGATAGCTCCTTGGCCTTGTCGGTCACGCAGGCGCCGGAGCGCACCGCGTAGCGGTCCTGATGCGCAAGGTGCGTCGGCGCTGTGCCCTCTCGCAGCGCGCGCGCCGCATCCATCACCAGTTTGCGGAAATTCATGATGCCAAGATCGGTGGGCCCGAGATGCTCGCGGGTGCGGTCGGCGATCGGGCCCTGGCTGTCCTGGACCGCGGCGTCCTGTTCCGACACGCCCTTGATGCCGGTGTAGCTTTTGGTCTTCTGAAGCTTGCGGTCGATCAGATAGTCGTTGGCCTTGTTGCGCAGCGGCACGTAATTCTCGTCGACCACGGCCATCACGCCGTTGCCATTGGCGTAGCCGTCCCGCTCGGCCTCGGTCAGCGGCCGCTCGGGATTCCAGGCATAGGTGTAGATCCAGCAATTGGTATCGGTCACGGGAACAAAACTCTGGCCGAAAATGTTCTCGCCGGGCATTGAACTCGGCGCATAGGAGTGCACCGGCATCAGGAACTGGGCGATGCGCCAATAGATGTTGTCGCCGCCGGAGAGCCGTCCGCCGGCGATCGCAAGCCCCGCGTCATGCGGATTGATCCTGATGACGGGGCGGGGGTCCTCGGCGATCCAGCGCATATGATCGGTGTTCATGCGCGCGATCGGATTGATGAAGTGCTTCTTGATATCGAGGATTTCATCCTCGTCCTTGTCGAAGCTCAAATGCGCGAAGGTAAAATGCGCGGTGTCGATGGAGCCTTCCAGCGCCTGCACCCAGTTGCAGTCCTGCCATTTCTTCGAGACATAGCGGTGCGAGGTCGGCACCAGCGCCATCTCCAGATCAGGCAATTCCGGCATTTCACCGGCCGGGCCCATATAGGCCCAGATCATGTCGCCCCATTCGCGCACCGGATAGGACTTGATGCGGATCAGGTTCTTGGCATCGAGATCGGGATAGGAGGTCGGCATGTCGACGCAAGCGCCCTCGGTGTCGAACTTCCAGCCGTGATAGACGCAGCGGATGCCGCATTCCTCATTGCGGCCAAGCCAGAGATTGGCACCCCGATGGGGACAATGTTGGTCGATGATTCCGACCACGCCTCGGGAGTCACGGAAGGCGAGCAGTTCCTCGTCCATCACGACGATCTTCTTCGGCGGACCGTCGGCTTCCGGCAATTCCTCCGACAGCAACACTGGCAGCCAGAACCGTCGCAACAGGTCGCCCATGGGCGTGCCCGCACCGCTTTCGGTGAGGAATTTGTTGTCCTCCGCGCGGAGCATGAAGGGCCTCCCGGGATTGGGCTTGTTTGCCGCGAGATTGACGCAGCAAAGAGGTGGCGTCAACGCAACTTGTTCTCGCGGCGCTGGCGCGCCCGAGTCGTGCATCATCCGTCCGCCTCGAAAACGAGGGCGCAGGGAATACCGGGTGCGCGATGCACCCGCAGCCTCGCATGCAAAATAAAATGAGCATACGAGTGTAGTCACCACGGTCACACCGGGACACCCGGCATTCCCCGCACAATGGTTTTACAGCTTATATCGTGCTCTCCCCGGTGACCGGGCTTTTTTGCCACCGTCACCCTGCGGAATACCTTCCGCAAAGCTTGACGCCAGCGTCGGGGCGTCAGGACCACACGCCTTCGCCGTCCGCGTTAGCGCTATTCGTCAAAAGCGCTGCCGCGTCCACCGCATTCCGCCCCGCGTTCGTGACGATCGCGAAACGCCCCTTCGAGGAGCAGAACGCGCGAGTTGTAAAAGTGATTTGCCCGACGTCCGAAGCGAAATATTTTTTTGAACAGGACTGGACAGGTAGCATCAGCCTGATCCGCTTCAATAAATTAGCGTTTTGGCGCAGAAACGGGGATTCTTGGGAATCAGCCTTTGACTCATACACACATTATGTGACACAGTGTGTGTTATCTTGAGGAGATGGTCATGGGAAAGTACGAACCCCTTGGAGCATTTTTGCGCGAGCAACACGCGCAGGAGGTGCCGCTGACATTCAATGAGATCGAGAAGATCACGGGCGTGAAACTGCCGCCGAAGGCGCAGCACCATCGCGCGTGGTGGAGCAACAATTCCTCCAACAACGTGATGACAAAAGTTTGG